>JAYTIA010000169.1:0-2103 GCA_043732145.1 Saprospiraceae bacterium | reverse complement strand
GGCTTGCGGAAATTTTTTATCCAAGCCTGCCTCCCAACCAAAGGTTTCAGCTAACATATAAGATTGAGAGCCGGCTAAAACCGGAATCGCCAATAGCCCGGTACCTATAACGCCGAGCGCGAAAATAAAATAAGTTAATTTTCCGGCTAAAGGTTCTAATGCTTTCGCGGCTTGATCAACGGTATCAATCTGTCTGATACCGGCTGTATATAAAATACTGCCTGTTGTGAGAATAATAAAAAACATGACGAGATTAGATAAAAACATACCGATATTGACATCGGTTTTCATGTCGTTGAGTAAACGTTTGTTGACCATTATTTTTTTTGTGCTGTTGGCAATGTTTTCCGCTTCCATTGTTGCTTGCCAAAAAAATAAATAAGGTGAAATAGTCGTACCGAGAATAGCGACAATGATAGAAAAAAATTCTTTATTAAATTGTATGGTCGGTATAAAAGTATTTTTTGCTACTGTCACCCAATCTTGTTTTACCATAAATGGTACGATGATATAAAGAAGTAAAGTTAAGCAAAGCCATTTTAAAATTGCTGCTATTTTTTGATAAGGATATCGGATGATAAAGAACATTAACGCAGCCGTAAATACCACGCAAAAAATAGAAATAGGTATTTGCGGTACAATCATGTGCGCTACCGCACCCATACCTTGTATATCTGCACCTATATTTAAAGTTATTGCCGGAAAACTAAACAACAGCATTGTATAAAGGATGGGCTTTGAATAATGTTGTCTCAATGTGACCGTCAAACCTTGCGAAGTTACCAAACCGATACGTGCGCACATACCTTGAATGGCTGCCATTAAAGGAAAGGTGAGTAAAGCAGTCCAAAGTGTTGCAAAACCGAATTGCGCGCCGGCTTGAGAATAAGTTGCAATGCCCGACGGGTCATCATCACTCGCACCTGTTACAAGTCCCGGACCTAATATGTTCAGAATTTTTTTTAAATTAGTCATACTTTTTAAAATGATTACGGTTTATGATTGAAGATTTTGTTTCTCAAATTAACAATTAACAATTATTCAAAACCCATCTAACCCCGAAATATTCAAATTCAATTTACCTTTCGATGAAACGAAAACGCGGATATTATCTTTCTCTACCGTGATATTATCTACGACAATATCATCAACTGCCCCTTGCAAAGACACGTTATTATTGTATTGATAGTTCCGCAACATATCGTTGGTCATTGTTTTGAAGAAAGCGATGTTGTCATCGAGTTTAAAAACGCACGCTTCTTGCATTTTTTTCAAAATCGTTCTGTCAAACAACCAACGTGCCGTACTCAATAAGAAATTTTTTGTGTGCAGTTCATAATCTAAATCTGCTAACTCAACGGTATTTTTTTGCGGATTAAAAACCGGTTTACCGACTAAAAATAAACTGCCGTTGTAACTTCCGGTGAAGGAAGTATTAACAACGAGTTTATCGTTTTGTCCAAATAATTCGACATTCGTGACCTTAATTATTTTACCGCCCGGTGTATAAGTTTGTCCTACGGCATAACCTTTTGCTAAACGTTCCGCTTCTTTAATCGGAATGTCGGTGACTAAACTGACGGCGAAATCAGAATTAGTCGGCACACCCATTTTGAACGGCGGCAAATAAGAATTGGCGCGAAATTCCGGTTTGGTATCACCTGATTTTACTTCCACCAAAGTTGAAATATTGATATTGGTGCTGATGACATCATCTGCCGCACTCATGGGCGCCATTTCAATATTTTGCGGCGTGAGTTTCACCCACCAAGTACCGTAACTGTTTGTTTTGCTGATGGGTTCTTGCATGAGTTGCCAAGAATCTTCAAGGTTTTTGCGCAACTGAAATTGCGAACGAATTTGTTTGTCAATGCCATCCGTAATCGTCGCTTTACTGCGGTCAATAATCATGTTGGCGAGATACTTCACATCGAGATTATACCCGATACCGGTTTTCACCGACATATTTCTAATCCATTCATAACTGACAACTTCTGTGTGCGGTTGAACACTCCAATCGCCGAGAATGTCAATAGTGGTTTTAAAAGTCAGAGCTAATTCGCCTTCCGCTTCAACGCCGCGTTTACCCATCCAAGCGTTATC
>JAYTIA010000168.1:0-2107 GCA_043732145.1 Saprospiraceae bacterium | reverse complement strand
TTAATTGTTAATGTACCGGAAATATATATCAATCAAATTTCTAAAAATACCGTCATTAATTTTCGAGTGAGTACTTTGCCGGGAAAAAACTTTCAAGGCAAAATCAGTCGTTCTTCCGGTTCTCTTAATCCGAAATTTCGTTCCGAAACGGTGGAAATAGATGTTGATAATGCGCAAAATTTATTGAAACCCGGTATGTTTGCCGAAGTTGTTTTACCGATTAAAAGATCAACGCCGACATTAGTTGTACCGAAATCTGCTATTGTGATATCAACGGAAAGAAAATATATCATTACCATTAAAGACGGAAAAACAAAGTGGATAGATGTGCAAGAAGGTAACTCAAGAAATGATTCTACGGAAGTTTTCGGTAATTTATTAGTTCAAGATAAAGTTGTGTTGAAAGCTACGGATGAAATAAAAGAAGGAATAATTAATAATTGACAATGGACAATGGACATTTGATTTCTTCGGAGTTACTCACTAAAAATTTTTGAACAAAATCTTTTTCAAAAAAAAAAATTATGAAATTTTTTTTCTCGCGCACATTTTATTTTTTATTTTTTATTTTATTTTTAAATTCTTTTTTTTCTGCACACGCACAAAATAAATTGTCGCTTGACGAAGCCATGTCACGTGCATTGAAAAATAATTTGGGTATTTTAATTTCGACTAATGATGCGCAGCAATCTAAAAACAATGTCACGAAAGGCAATGCGGGTTTTTTACCGAATATCAATCTTGTTGCCGGCGAAACCCCGAATACTTCTTATTCCAATCAATCGTATTCGACAGGTTTAAAAGTTGACAAGCCTACTTTTTCAAATAATATGAATGCCGGTGTGCAAGTCTCATGGATTTTGTACAACGGTAAACGTATGAATTTAGAATACGACCGACTGAAAGAATTGCAAAAACTTGGAGAATTGGGTATAAAATCGCGCGCCGAACAATTGATTTATGATGTCATGCGTGCCTATTTCAATGTGGTGCGACAACAAGAATTGTACAACGGCTTGCGCGATCAGTTAGATTTATATGAAGAGCGTTTGCGTATTGCACAAACCAGACTAGATGTCGGCAAAGGCAATCAATTGGATGTTTTAACGGCGCAAAGCGATTTAAGCGTACAAAAAACGCAATTACTTCGTCAAGAACAACTCATTCAAACTGGAAAATTGACCTTAAATCAATTAATGACAGAACCGGTGGAAAATAAATATGTAATTACAGATACGCTCGCTGTACAAACAGGTTACGATGCCGTGCGTTTGAAAAACGACGCGCTAAATAATAATGTACTTACCGACATTTATAAACATCAAACCGGCGTTTCTATTTTAGTGGCAAAAGAAATTGAAGCACTGAAAAAACCGCTTATTACTTTTTCGCCGGCTTTTATTTTGGGTAGAACAGATAATACTGCCGGACAGTTGCTATTTAGTCAAAATGCCGGACTCAATGCCGGTATAACATTTTCGATGCCGATTTACGACGGAAAAAATATTCAACGTCAAGTAAATAATGCTAAAATTGAGATTGAATCAAATAAATTGCGCGAACAACAATTAGTTTTTGATTTGACAACGAATGTCAATTTAGCGTATCAATATTACGTCAATGCAGTTGCTGTCATAAAAGCGGAAGAGGAAAACTTGGTCATCGCAAAACAGAGTATTGCGATTGCAATGGAGCGTTTCCGATTAAGCCGTTCTACGATTTTAGAATTGAAACAAATTCAGCAGGTATATGAATCGGGTGTAAATCGCGTAATTTCTGCGCGTTTCGATGCGAAAATGGCAGAAATTGATTTGATACGGTTGAGTGGCATGTTGAAGAAATAGTTGGTTAGTTAATTGGTTAGTTGGTTAGTTATAAATCAACTAACTAACCAACTAACTAACTAACCAAGTATCAACATAAGCACAAATAATATGCCCGACCAAAATGTGCATTTCTTGAATACGCGCCGTATCATCGGACGGAATGACCAGTGGCACATCTACCCTATCCTTCAATGTGCCACCGGATTTTCCGAGAAAACCAATTGTTTTTACTTTTTTTTGTTGCGCTATTTCAACGGCTTTAATAATATTCTTACTCGTGC
>JAYTIA010000167.1:0-2114 GCA_043732145.1 Saprospiraceae bacterium | reverse complement strand
CGCTGCGCGGTGCCGGCGGGAATTTAATATTCATAGACGTTTTGTCCGGCTCGTCGAGTTCTATACGTTCAATTTTATCCAATTGTTTCTGCATAGACTGTGCCATGCTCGTCTTTGTGGCTTTCGCCATGAAACGATTGATTGTCTTTTCGCGTTCTGCAATAAATTTTTGCTGATTTTTGAAAGAATTTTCCAAAAGTGCGCGACGTTCGGCGCGTAATTCTAAATAGCGTGAGTAATTGGCTTTGTAATCGTACATTTTTCCCAACTCGATTTCGAGTGTGCGTTTCGTCACATTATCCAAGAAAGTTTTATCGTGCGAAATAACGACGACTGCCCCCGGATAATCTACCAAAAAATTTTCCAACCAAATAATACTTTCAATATCCAAGTGATTTGTCGGCTCATCGAGTAACAAATAATCGGGTTTATTAAGTAACATTTTCGCTAATTCAATACGCATTTGCCAACCGCCGGAAAATTCTTCTGTCATGCGCTGCATATCACTCGATTTGAAACCAAGTCCTTTTAATACGCGCTCCGCTTCAATTTCAGCAGAATCGCCACCGATCATGTGAAAACGTTCTGTCAATTCGGATACATCGTGAATGAGTTCCATGTAGGAATCCGTTTCGTAGTCGGTACGTTCGTGGAGTTCTGTATTGAGCTTTTCTAATCTTTCTTCTAATTTTTTTACTTCATCGAAAGCCGTCATCGCTTCATCAATCACCGTTTTTCCGCCCGGAATAAACATGTCTTGATGTAAATAACCAATCGTTGAGCCGGTGGGTCGCGCAATATTGCCGCCATCCGTTGATTTTATTAAACCGCTGATAATTTTCATCATCGTTGATTTACCCGCACCGTTGCGACCCGTCAGACCAATTCTGTCTCTGGTACCGATTGTAAAACTGATATTATCGAGCAGCACGCGCTCACCATAAAATACCGAAACGTTATTGACACTGATCATTTTTAGCTAAAATATATTTTGAAATTCTGAAATTTCTGAATTGCGGCGCAAAGATACAGTTTTTTTGGATGTAGTATTCACTTTGCTTTCATTTCATAGGTGAAAAGAAAATCATTTTCTCTTCCTGTGGTATCAACTTCAAAATTTTCTATAAAATTTACTTTCTTAATTCTCAGTTTATGTAAAGTTGCTAAAGTGATTTTATTCTCTTTCGATTTTAGATTGACAAATAAAGTGTCTATTGTACTCAAAAATTCTATTAAATCTGATTTTTCTATATTAAACCCTGTATTTGAGATGTGACATTCAAAAGTAATTAATTTTTTTTTGTCGGTGGTAAGAAATAATGCCGGTAAAAAACGCCTTTTATTTGTTCTTATTAAATCTTCTGCAATGTTCATATAATGTGTAATACATTATTATTTATCAAACCGTCATCTATTAGATAATCGTGTTGAAGGTGTAAGACTTTTTCTATTGAATCTTGTGGTTGACCAATAAACAATTTATATCTCGAAGATTTGTAGTCAATCAAACTTTCTGAAATTTTAATTTCTTTTGGTTTTTTTATGGTACAGTGATTTATTAAAGCAAATTGGAGTAAAGTAATTAAAAGAAATTTCATTTTCTCGGATTGGATAAAGTTAGAAAAATATTTTTTTTAAACAAAATTAATCCTTTTGGGATTAATTTTGTAGCTATTCAGGTTCTTTAAAAAAAACAACCGCGCAAGCGGTTCAATATGAATAGCCCTGCGCGAAGCGCGGGGAATAATGAAAATAAATTTTATAACCGCGCAAGCGGTTGAATGTGTGTCACTACATCAATCATACGCAAATTCAAACGCTTTCGCGGTTGTTATTTGAATCTAATGTTTTGATTAATTTTAATTAGTTTTGATGTAATAATTAAATTTTATAAAAATGAAAAGAAGTAAATTAATCCCATGGTTCATAATTTTTTTAAGTTTTTGTTTTTATGGTGATGCACAAAATATTTCAGGATTAAAGGGCGTAAAGCGGATTTTACTAGTTTACGAATCTCCGGCTGATTCAAATTTTTATTTGAATCAAAAAACGGTTGAAAAAAATAATTTAGCCGGATTCAAAGAACGCGATTTGGAAGTTATAAAAATAAAAAA
>JAYTIA010000166.1:0-5715 GCA_043732145.1 Saprospiraceae bacterium | reverse complement strand
GGCGTGAATAATAAGTGCGACATGCTTGCGCCAAATCGCGCTCGATAACTATACCGAGTTTTAAAGATAAATATTGAAGCAGTATGGCAAAAAAATTGGAAAATAAAATGACGGAGAGCAAAGTATAACCGTATTTTGAACCACCGGCGATGTCGGTTGCCCAATTACCGGGATCCATGTAACCGACAGCGATCATTAAGCCGGGACCGAAAAATGCGAAGGCTTTTTTCAGAAAGTTTTTTGTATCAGGTACGGCAACACTGCTAAATACTTCCGGTAATGAAGGCGATAGTTGCCAACCGAGCGCAATTTCTTTTTTTTGATTTACTATTTTTTGTTCGTGCATGAAGTTTAGTTACTGATTATTGGATTAACAAATTAACGAGTGACAAAAATATTTTTATTCACATCGCGGCTTATTTGCATGGGCGTATCTGCATCATTAATTTTAATTGTTTGCGATCCATCGAATGGAAAAACTTCAACAACGGTGAGTTCAACGCCGAGGCAAAAACCAATTCGGCTCAAATGTTGTAAAAATGCTGACGAATTTTCACAAACACCGGCAATGATCCCGCTTTCACCAACTTGTAAAGTATTGAGTAATTGTTGTTCGCGGCGTGTATAAACGCCATTTTTATCCGGAATTGGATCGCCGTGCGGATCAAAATGCGGGTAATTTAAAAAACTGTCTAACCTTTCCGATAAATCTTCGCTGCGAATGTGTTCGAGTTGTTCCGCCATATCATGACATTCATCCCAACCGTAACCGAGTTTTTCGCACAAAAAAACTTCCCACAATCGGTGTTTGCGTATGAGTGTGCGGGCGGTGCGCAAACCTTCATCCGTCAAAGTAACGCCGTGATATTTTTCGTAATTGACGATTTTTTTTTCCGACAGTTTTTTCAACATATCCGTTACCGATGCGGTCGTCGTGTTTATCGCAACAGAAATTTCGGTAGTTTGTGCGGCGCAATTGTTCGTCTCTCCGATTTTATAAATAGCTTTTAGATAATTTTCTTCTGCGTGTGTCAGCATTTTTTATTTTTATTAGACGCAAAGTTAACAATAATCTAAAAGATTATTTCATAAAATTTAAAAATAAATTTAGGCAAGTCTAAATTTATTTTCAATTTTTATGAAATAATTGAAAAATTATTAATTTTTTACTTGAAATTTAAATTAGTCTCGCGGTAAAGCAACCGGAATGAATTTATTTTTAAGTTATGATATAATTACAAAAGGACACAGCAGTAATTTAAAAGTGGAAAGTACAGAAGATGTTGTCTCTGAGTTTATTATTCAATTTCCTTTTAAGTCATACATTCAAAAAAAATAAAAAAAATTATTACTTTTCTTTTGAAAATAATCGAAAAAATAGTATTACTTTTAAAACCGGAAAATGAATTTTTTTTTTTGGAATTTTTTAGAGGTGAATTATTTTTTTTCATAATAAAAATTTGGAACGTGCAATATTCACCAATTAAACGAATGTACTCTTATACACACTGAATTGGTTATCCTTTAATCGTTATCTGTTATCCGTTATTTGTTAAACTTTTATTAATAGCAATTAACGGATAACGGATAACGGATAACGGGTAACGATTAACGAATGAACGAATGAATAAGCCTGAATTTACCTCTGAATTTTTACACAGTGAATTGCTCAAATGTTTTGGTTTCGATAAATTTAAAGGCGACCAAGAGGCAATTGTGCGAAGTGTTTTAGTCGGCAACGATACTTTCGTCATCATGCCTACGGGTGGCGGCAAAAGTTTGTGCTATCAACTGCCGGCTTTAATAATGGATGGAACTGCTTTGATTATCTCACCGCTTATTGCTTTGATGAAAAATCAAGTGGATTTAATTCGCGGTTATTCTCAAACCGATGAAATTGCACACTACTTGAACTCGTCGCTCTCGCGTACCGAAATAAAAAAAGTAAAGCAAGATATTACCGACGGTAAAACCAAATTGCTGTATGTCGCACCTGAAACACTGACCAAAGATGAAAACATCGAGTTTTTTAAAAATACGCCGGTATCTTTTGTCGCTGTGGATGAAGCACATTGTATTTCGGAATGGGGACACGATTTCCGTCCGGAATATCGGCGTATAAAAACTATGATTGAAACGATTGATACAAAAGTGCCGGTAATTGCTCTGACGGCAACTGCGACACCAAAAGTTCAAATAGATATTGTCAAGAACTTGGATATGCAGAACGAACATATTTTTATTTCTTCGTTTAACCGCACCAATCTCTACTACGAAATTCGTCCGAAACCGCCGAAAGAAGAAGTTTTGCACAAACAAATTCTTCAAATCGTGCGTGAAATACAAGATCAATCCGGAATCGTTTACGTGCAGGCGCGAAAAAGTGCAGAAGATATTGCGAAAGTTTTGGAAGTCAACGGCATAAAAGCGCAACCGTATCACGCCGGACTCGATGCCAAAACGCGCTCGGCAACGCAAGATGCTTTTTTGATGGAGGATTGCAACGTTATCGTTGCGACAATTGCTTTCGGTATGGGTATTGATAAACCCGATGTGCGTTTCGTTATTCACCATGATATTCCGAAATCCATTGAAAATTATTATCAAGAAACCGGTCGTGCGGGTCGCGACGGACTTGACGGCAAGTGTATTGCGTTTTACAGTTACAGAGATATTGCGCGATTGGAAAAATTCTTGCGTGATAAACCCGTCGCTGAACGCGAAATGGGGATGCAATTAATGGAAGAAATGACGGCGTATGCTGAAACCACAAGTTGTCGCCGCGAATTTTTGCTGCATTATTTCGGCGAAAAATATGAATGCGAACGCAAAGGTATGTGCGATAATTGTCTGCATCCGCGTCCGCAAGTGAATGCGCAAGAAGAATTGGAAATTTTATTAGATGCCGTTGACGCGCTCAGCGAACAGTTCACCATAAAAACGATTATAGATTTCATGATGGGTAATGAAACCAAAGAAATGAAAGACTATAAGTTCACAAAACACGAAATGTTTGGCGAAGGTAAAGCGAAAGATGAAATTTATTGGCAGTCTGTGATGCGCAACGCTTTATTATTTAATTATTTGTACAAAGAAATAGAACAATACGGTGTCATTCATATTTCCGATAAAGGTCGTGCCTTTATGAAAAAGCCGGAAGAATTTTTGATCACCCTTAACAACAATTTCAATGACGACAGCATGGTTGATCCGGATGAGTTGCAAGCGCGTCCGGCAGCTTTAGATAATACTTTATTGAAAATGTTGAAAGACATTCGGCGGGTTGAAGCGAAAAAGAAAAATATTCCGCCTTATGTCATCTTCCAGGATCCTTCGCTCGAAGATATGGCGACGCAGTATCCGATTGATTTAGAAGAAATGGAGAAAATTTCCGGGGTATCTGCCGGTAAAGCAAAAAAATTTGGCAAGCCTTTCGTTGATTTGATTGCAAAATATGTGGATGAAAATGAGATAGAACGTCCGCAGGATTATGTGATTAAGCAAGTCGCCAATCAATCGAAAACGAAAGTCGCAATCATAAAAGGTATTGACAGAAAAGTATCTATTGAAGAACTTGGCAGACAGAATCACCTTTCGATGGAAGAAATGATGACCGAATTGGATTCCATTGTCATGTCCGGTATGCGTTTGAATTTAGATTACTACATCAAAGAAAAAGTTGACGAAGGCGTCCAAGACGATATTTACGATTACTTTAAAACCGCACAGACCGACGATCCAAACGCTGCCTTCAAAGTTTTAAAAGAAGATGATGATCAAATTACTTTTGAAGAAGTGCGTTTGATGCGTTTGAAATTTTTGTCTCAAGAAGCGAATTGATTGTAGATGTATGATTTTAAAAACAAAGCGCATGAAAAAAATATTTTTCATGCGCTTTGTTTTTAACCCCTGAATAGCTACAATATAATTCTATTTCTTCACCGCCAAAGCCGTCACATCAATACTTAATTCTTTAAGTTGAGACGCATCAATTGAAGAAGGCGCGTCAATCATTACATCTCTACCTTGATTATTTTTCGGAAACGCGATAAAATCGCGGATAGAATTACTGCCTGACATGACCGCCACTAACCTGTCGAAACCAAAAGCAATACCGCCATGTGGCGGTGCGCCATACTCGAAAGCACCGAGCAAGAAACCGAATTTAGATTCTGCTTCTTCCGTTGTCATGCCGAGTAATTCAAAATTTTTCGATTGCAAATCGCGGTTGTGAATACGTATTGACCCACCGCCAATTTCTACACCGTTTAAAACCAAATCATAAGCATCGGCACGTAAAGATTTCATCGTTTCGTGGTCGCCGTTGAGCATACGCGGAATATCTTTTTGTTTCGGAGATGTGAATGGATGGTGCATAGCATAAAAACGTTGTGTTTCTTCATCCCATTCGAGCAAAGGAAAGTCAACTACCCACAACGGTTTGAAATTAAGCGCATCGCGCAAACCCAAACGTGTGCCGAGTTCGAGGCGCAATTCGGAAAGTTGTTTGCGGGCTTTATCCGTTTCACCACTCACAATAAATAAAACGTCACCTTTTTCCGCGCCAAATTTTTCTCCCCAAGTACGCAAGATATTATCAGAAAAAAATTTTGAGACTGTTGTTTTTATCGAACCGTCTTCTTCAAATTTTACATAAATCAAACCTTTTGCACCAACCTGCGGACGTTTTATCCAATCCGTTAATTCATTAAAATTTTTGTTCGTGTAGGTTGCTGCAATACCTTTTGCACAAATACCAACTACTAATTCAGCTGTATCGAAAACGGAAAACCCATGGTTTTTTGCAACATCATTGAGTTCAACAAAGTGCATATCGAAACGAATATCCGGTTTGTCGGAACCGTATTTTTCTGCCGCTTCGTCGTAAGTCATGCGCGGAAAATTTGGCAACGTAATATCTAAAGCGTGTTTAAAAATATGCTTTGTCAAACCTTCAAACGTTTTTAGAATATCTTCTTGCGTCACGAAAGACATTTCGCAATCTATTTGTGTAAACTCCGGTTGACGGTCTGCGCGTAAATCTTCGTCACGAAAACATTTCACAATCTGGAAATATTTATCAAAACCGGACACCATTAATAATTGCTTAAATGTTTGCGGACTTTGTGGCAGTGCGTAAAATTGTCCGGCGTTCATTCGACTCGGCACTACAAAATCACGCGCACCTTCCGGTGTGGATTTTATCAAGTTCGGCGTTTCCACCTCAATAAAATCGTGACTACTCAAATATTTGCGCACTTCGATCGCTACTTTCGAGCGGAAGAAAAGATTTTTTTGAACCGCATGACGACGTAAATCTAAAAAACGATATTTCATCCGCAAATCATCACCACCATCCGTATCATCTTTTACGGTGAACGGCGGTACTTTTGATACGTTCAAAATATCCAATTTATCGCAAACAATTTCTATTTCACCGGTCAGACGATTCGGGTTTTTTGATGTGCGTTCACGCACAAGTCCATGCACCGTGACGACATATTCACGTCCGAGACTTTCAGCTTCTTTATTGAGTGCAGCATTATTATCTTCAAAAACAATTTGCGTTACGCCGTAACGGTCGCGCAAATCCACAAAAGTCATTGGACCAAATGCGCGAATAGCATCCACCCAGCCACTTAGAGTTACTTTTTTTTCTACGTCAGTCAAGCGCAATGCGCCGCAGTTATGAGAACGAAACATATTTTGATTGTT
>JAYTIA010000165.1:0-2122 GCA_043732145.1 Saprospiraceae bacterium | reverse complement strand
GCAATCCTGATGCTTTGTGTTCGGTACACTCTAATATAACTTGAATACGATTGCCTTTACTTTTCTTTGCCATTGTTTTTTTATTTGTTATCCGTTATTCATTATCGGTTATTCGTTATCGGTTATCGGTTAAAATTTTTAAAGAATAATTGATAACTGATAACGAATAACAAGTATTAAATTTCGTCGAAACCGATGTCACGACCTTTTTTCTGTAATTTTTTTACGTACTCATACAAACCTAATTTAGATACTGTACGAAATGCTTTTGCTGTCGCTTTAATAACAACGAAATCATTCAATTCCGGTACAAAAACTTTTTTTGTCTGTAAATTCGGATAAAAACGGCGTTTCGTTTTCATATTTGAGTGTGATACCTTATTGCCTGTCAGAGGACGCACACCGGTTAATTCGCAAATATTTGACATGATAAACTAATTAAGAACTATATCGAAATTTTTTTTTAAATGAGGTTCAAAGGGTATAAAACTTTGAACCTCTCACTTTGTGATCTCGTATGGATTCGAACCATAAACCTTCTGATTCGTAGTCAGATGCTCTATCCAGTTGAGCTACGAAACCGTGCTACCTTACGATTGCGGGTGCAAAAGTAAATCTTTTTTTCAATAGAACAAATAGATAGTGTTATTTTTTTTCTTTTTTTTTAAGAGAGGTTAGAAACTACTGTAAACATTTTTTATACATTTTTATCGTATTGTACAATCCGTAATAAAGTGCATCGGAAATCAAAGCATGACCAATTGAAACTTCATCTAATTTTGGCAAATTATTTTTGTAAAAAGCTAAATTTTCTAAATTCAAATCGTGACCGGCGTTAATACCCAAATTGTGTTCGATGGCAGTTTGAACTGCTATTGCATGTAATATTATTTGTTCGGAGCGGTGTGTAGTATATTTTTTTGCAAAATCGCCCGTATAAAGTTCTATTCTATCGGCTCCGACGTAACCGGCACCGGCAACGGCACGTTCTTCAGCATCTACGAAAATAGAGACGCGAATACCGGCATTTTTTAAACGCGCAATATTTTTTTTCAGAAAAATACCGTGTCTGTTGGTGTCCCAACCGTGATCGGACGTGAGTTGCGACGGATCGTCCGGAACTAATGTTGCTTGTGTAGGTTTAGTATCTAAAACCAATTGCATCCAACGCTCGTCCGGATAGCCTTCGATGTTAAACTCGGTGGTGACGATTTCTTTCAGTGCATATACATCCGAAGTTTTTATATGTCTTTCGTCCGGTCGAGGATGAACCGTAATGCCTTCCGCACCGAATAATTCAATATCGCGCACGACTTGAATTAAATCCGGCAAGTTGCCGCCGCGTGTGTTGCGCAATGCAGCTATTTTATTTACGTTAACGCTAAGTTTTGTCAAGATTTCGTTATTTTGTTATCTTATATTAACTATATTAAATTTCAACCACGAAGAACATAAAGATTTCACAAAGTAACACAAAGTTTTTATAAATTATATCGTTGGCAATATGATTTCTTATTCGTCTTTTTTTCTAAATTAAAATGAATAAGAAATAACTGATAACGAGTAACAAATAACAAAACAAAAAACAGGTGACAAACTTTATAGTTTATCACCTGTCACAAAATTCTATGAAACTAAACTTCAAAAATTATTTTTAATTCGCTAAAGATGATTGTTGAATTAAGAAAGATTCATCGTGTTGACTAATATCCAAACCTGCCGTTTCCGCACTTTCATCTACACGTAAAGGCGTGATGATGTCCGTTAATTTATAAATTAACCAAGAACCGACGAAAGCAAAAGGCACAACGATTGCTAAAGCAAAACCATGTACACCTAATAATGTCCAACTACCTTTTATTAATCCTGTTCCGCCTTCCGTTGCAAATACTGCCGTCAAAATCATACCTGTAATACCGCCGATACCGTGACAAGGGAAAACGTCAAGCGTATCGTCAATAGTAGTTGAGTGAAACATAGACACCGCTAAGTTACTAATGATGGCTGCGGCGAAACCGATAAATAAACTCGGTCCGAAATCCACATAACCGCAAGCCGGTGTAATGGCAACCAACCCAACAACTGCACCGATACAAGCACCGAGTGCTGAAGGTTTTTTTCC
>JAYTIA010000164.1:0-5733 GCA_043732145.1 Saprospiraceae bacterium | reverse complement strand
TCCGCCATAGCTTCAAAACCGGAAAAGGCGGCAACTTGCGCCGTAAATTCAAGTTTATCTTTATTGCCTTGACGCAAACCGATATCGAAAACACCGGCAGTTGCGTTGCCGTATTCCGCCGGGAAAGCAGACGTTAAAAAATCGGAATTGCGAATCATATTTGGATTGAGTGCCGACACCGGACCGCCCGTTGTACCGAGCGTAGAAAAATGATTCGGATTCGGAATAGGTACGCCTTCCATGCGCCACAAAACACCTGTCGGTGAATTGCCGCGAATGACAATGTCGTTGCGCGAATCGTTGGCGATGACAACGCCGGCAAAATTGGCAGCCAAACGACTCACATCATTGCGTCCGCCCGAAAAACGTTGTACTTCTTCGACATTAAATTGTCGCGCCGAAATGGTTGCTAATTCATTCAGCGTAGAAGATTTTTCAACTTTACCGGATACTACAATGGCATCGAGTTTGGTTACGTTTTCTTCCAATACAATACGCAACACCGTTTCTTTTCCGGCATTGACGACTACATTCGGAATCGTCGAACTGCTGTAACCGATATAAGTCACATAAATTTGGTGCCGACCTGTCGGTACATTTTTTATTTCAAAATTACCGTCGTTATCTGCGACTGTCGCCGGATTGGGTTGTACATCAACAACTTGAACGGACGCACCAATCAATGGCGATTCAGATTGTTTATCAATGATGCTGCCGCGAATGGTTTGCGTGACTTGAGCGTTAATGGTTTTCAATACAAAAACCAAACAGAAAATAAAAAAAAGTCGAATGGTGTTCATAAATTTTTTTTATAAATTTTAAAAATGCGTACCGGCACCTATTTTACAAATGAAAAGAAGATAGTAATTTTACAATTAGTAAATAGTCATTCCAGAAAGACATGAACAAAAGTCATTTCAAAATGAAATACATGATACAATTTAAAATTGAACGGTAGATTTTTTTGGTTGAACAGCATAAAAAAACCTCACTACTACTTAATTTTACTGATTGAGACGATTGGGGTGTATGATTGAGACGATTGGGGTGTATGATTGAGACGATTAAGTAAATTATTTTTATTAATTTTGCCTCATAAACCAAGAAACCAAATGGTACATTGAACACAATTTTTTTTACGCGCAAATTAATTTTTAGACCAATTATAAAAGCCGGAAGAAAACAAAAATTATCATACTAAAAGGTACTACAATTATTTTTTTTAACATTATAAAACTGAGCGAATGAATTTTCTACAAAAAAACCGGAGACCGATTTTATCGGCGTGTTTAGCACTTCTATTTGGTGCATCTTATTTTTTATCACATACACCTACCGTTACAACATTAAAAGGTGATGTAAAATCTGTTGCAACGCATATGCAGCCAACAACTGTCGAAAAAAACTCAATGACTAACAGCGGCATAAATGCCCGAGAACGTATAACTAACGCCGGCATTTATGCCGGAGCCGTCAATAACGATTCTCGAATTGAAACCGGAGATGACGATGCTCGAGAAGCTGCCGAAAAAAAATCTGTCGGTGACCGTTGGAAACTTGAGTTTGATATGACCAAAGACCCAACAACGGGTCAAGTACCGCGCGGCATGCACTTTCAAGCAGTGGAAGCCGCAAAAAAAGTAAATAAATTACAATTATTCTCCGAACAAACAGGTGACGGATTAATCACACGCACACTGCCAACAATTGCAATAACTGTGCGCGGACCGAATAATTACGGCGGACGCACGCGCACACTCGGTTTCGATGTGCGCAATACGCAAATCGTTTTAGCGGGTGGTATTTCTTCAGGTATTTTTCGTTCAACCGACGGCGGTGCTACTTGGACGAATGTTACGCCGCTCAATGAAATTCATAATGTAACAGCACTTGCTCAAGATACACGCGCCGGCAACGAAAATATATGGTACTACGGCACGGGAGAAAGTGCGGACGGTAGCAGTGCCGGCGTTACAGGTGCACCGTATTTGGGTAACGGTATTTGGAAATCAACCGATAATGGTTTAACGTGGTTGCCGTTGCCAAGTACGCAAATGAATTTATACAGTTTCGATTCGCAATTTGATTATATCAGTCGCATCATTGTTGATCCGCACAACGGTGTCGTTCTTGCCGGCACAAGTGAAGCTATTGCGCGTTCTAATGATGGCGGCACAACATGGGCAACCGTTTTAGGTACACCGAATACAAGTCTCCCTCCGGATATTATTTACAACAACGCGAGCAAAATGTGTTATGCTTCACTTCAAGGAGTCGGTGTTTATAGTTCCGCCGATGACGGTGTGACGTGGAAACAAATTGCAACGGCAGAGAAATTGCACGCCGGCGGCGTTAATCGAATCGTGCTCTCGAATGTCGCAAACACGCCTAATATTTTAGCGTTTTATGAAGCAAAAACGGCGACCGCTTGTAACGGCGGTACAAATAATGCCGGCTTACAACTGTTCGATGCAGCAACAAGTACTTGGGCTGATCATTCTTCACAAATCGGTATTTGCGCCGCCGGTGCATCGAATCCGAAAGTTTTGGGTTTTCAAGAAGGTTATAATATGTGCGTCACAACGAAGCCCGATGATGCCAATATCGTTTTTCTCGGTGCGACAGAAGTTTATCGTTTGAATTTGGCGACAGGAGATTATCAATATATCGGCGGTGATCAAGGCTCTGCTAATGCTACTAATTTACACGTTGATAATCATTTATTAATTTTTGAACCGGGCAGTAACACAACCATGTGGGCAGGTAATGACGGCGGTATGCGCAAAACGGATGTGACCGGCACTATAACACCCGGACCAACGGGAGGATATAATTGGACGGATAGAAACACCGGTTATATCACTTACCAGTATTACGGCGCGGATATTAATCCGACAAGCGGTTCGGATTTTATTGGCGGTGCTGCGCAAGACAATGCGTTTACTTTGCAGCCGAGTACGGCACAAGCCTTAGAAATCGGTGGGGGAGACGGTACTTTTTTCGGCATTATCAGCGGCACCGATTTTAAAACATATCATGCTATTGCTGCAACTCAGAATGGAATCTTAAATAGAATCCTCAATGGTGCGTTTTTTGCTATAACACCGACAGGTCAAAAACAAGGGTTTAAAACTGTGGCTTTATTGGATGCCGATAATACTAATTTCATGTATTACCCGACCGATAGCAAAAAATTATACAGAACGCACAATGCAAGTGCCATGGAAGACGGTACAATCGGCGACGTTGCAAAAGGTTGGGAAGATATCACGGGTGTGGCAGCTACTATATCCGGCGAAATTAGCGCGATGACAACCTCACGCAATGTAGGTTTCAGCAATCACGCTTATACTGCTTCTGATGTGAATAGAAAAATGTACATTGGTACCGACGACGGCAAAGTTTATCGTATGACAGATCCGGCATTTGAACCGGTTGCGTCAAAACCTGTGGAAATTACGCCTGTCGGTTCTAAAGGTTTTGTGAGTAGTATGGCTGTCAACCCGAACAATGACAAAGAAATTCTTGTTACTTATTCCAATTACAATACGCCGAGCGTTTGGCACACAGCCGATGCAACAGCAGCAACACCGGTTTGGGAAAATGTAGAAGGTCCCGCAGGTTCGGCTGTTGAATTAGCATCGGCGCGTTCTTCGATGATTGTTGATGCCGGTTCAAAACCGCTTTATATAGTCGGCACTTCAACCGGACTTTATGGTACACAGACTTTAAGCGGTGCAACAACTGTTTGGGAAAGAATTGGTGCTAAAGAAATCGCGCTTTCTCCATCAGTATCTATGCGTTTGCGCACGAGCGATAATCACATGGTTTTAGGCACGCACGGTAATGGTCTATTTATGTTGACTTTTCCGCAAACCTCAACACCGGTGTCTAATCTTAATTTAGATGCGCCGACTGTTTCTGTTTTTCCAAATCCGAGTAATAGTAATGTCGTTAATTTGGATTTGACATTTAATAAAACAGGCGATATAGTTTTTGAATTTACAGATATTGCTGGTCGTCGCCGTTTAACCAGTCAACAAAAAATTTCGCAAGGACATTCGCAAATTGCGGTAGATATTTCTACACTTGAAAACGGATTGTATTTGGTTACGGCACATAATGCAGGTAATGATGAAGTTTTGAATACAATACGTTTTGTGAAACAATAAAATACAAAAACGAATCTAAGAACGTTAACGGGTTTCTTTCTTCGGAAAGAAACCCTTTTTGTTTTGTTTTTTACCAAATCAATTTTTTAAAAAGTTTCACGTAATTTTGCCTCAATCTATTGATGTTTATGAAATTTGTTTATTTAATCCTTTTCTTTTTTTCTTTTAGTTATCTGAATGCGCAAAGTAGTTCGATAACTGCACGTATATTTCTGGATACGACGCAGTATACGATTGGCGATAAAATTACGATTCACGAAGAAATTTCAACACGGGTGCAGGAGAGTTTTGATTTGAAGCAGAGACCGACTATTAATTACGATACCGCAGCGTTTGAAATTCAAAATTACGGCGATTGGAAAGAAACTGTGTCGAATGACGGTCGCAAGCACAATCTTTTGAACATCACGTTATTGACTTGGGATACCGGTGTTTATAAAATAATTGTGACTCATTTTATGATTGAAGGTAAATTTTTTCCTCCCGATACTTTAACAGTGACAATCAAAAATCCGACGGACTTAAATGCGATGACTGCTCCGCAACCGATTAAAGATATTATCAAAGAAGAAAAATTGTGGGAAGATTATTTACCTTTTTTGATTCCTTTTTTTGTCGCACTTATTTTGGGTTTTATTTTGTGGCGAGCGTGGAAATTTTATAAAAATAAAGAAACAGTTGTTCCGCCCGTTATTCAGAAAGTAGAACGCGCCCCAAAGGAGTTGGCACTTCAACAACTTCAAGATTTAAAAAAGAAAAAATATCCGGAAACTGATAACACCAAAGAATTTTATACCGAACTGAGTGATATTGTACGCACTTATATTGAAAATCAATACAAAATTCCGGCACTCGAAAGCACGACGGATGAGATTTATAAAAAATTAAATAAAAAATCCGATACCACCAATAAGACGCGCAATTTGCGCGACGCTTTATCTATCGCCGATTTAGCAAAATTTGCGCAAGTCACGCCAACGACAAATACGTGCGAGCAACATTGGCAATATATTTTTGATTTTGTGGGAAAATCGAATTGAAAATTTACTTCCAAGACTTTATTATCCCGGCTTTATCATCGCAAGGTTCAAAACATTGCACGATGCCGGCTTGGTAATCGCGGGCGTAATCCATATCATAGCTAATAATCCTGTAATAGTCACTGTTTTTAAAATTTTACTTCTTAAAAACATTTTTTAACGGCAATAAATTCATCGGATTGCGACTCATATTGAGTACATCGAGGGAAGCGAAGCGACTGCTTTCATCGTAGAAAAGAAAAATGACGGGTGCTTCTTCAATCAACATTCTGTCTAATTTATGATAGATGTTGTAACGCAAACTATCTGTGTTTTCGCTGAGCGATGCCTCATATAAATTATCAAACTCTGCGTTTTTAAAACGGGTATAGTTCGGTGGAGCCGGATTTTTTGAATAAAACATCGTGTAATAAGATTCCGCGTCCGGATAATCTGCTATCCATGATGCTCGAAAAAAACCGGTTGTGCCGCGTGTCATCATTTCGCGCAATGTTGCGGTTTCTAAAACATCTACGACAACT
>JAYTIA010000163.1:0-2131 GCA_043732145.1 Saprospiraceae bacterium | reverse complement strand
CGGTGTGATTAATGCGATGGCTTGCGCGATTAAATGTTGTTGGTATTTTACGACAGTGAGTGGCGGATATTTAGAAGAATTGCGACATGATGCTGCCGGATTAGAATCACTCATCAATCAAGAATATCACAAAGCCTACGGTATTTTAAATGGCATTGATAATCAAGTTTGGAATCCTGCAACGGATCCGATGATTAAATATAACTTTTCGGGCGATATTGACGTATATAAAGCAGCGAATAAAAAACAAATCACCGACCTGTTTCACGTTAGAAATGACGTACCTTTGTTTATCTTTATTGGCAGATTAGTTTCGGAAAAAGGTGCGAATTTAATTCCGGGCGTTATCGCAAAATTTTTGGGTGAAGGTGGGGCGGCAAGTTTTGTGGTTTTGGGTACCGGCGAGCCGAGTATTCAAGACGGTTTTAAAAGTTTAGCACATCAATTTCCGGATAGAGTAGGAGCCGCGATTACTTATAATGAAGAACTTTCGCATCAAATGTACGCAGCGGCAGATTTTATTTTAATGCCGAGTCGCGTGGAGCCTTGCGGTTTGAATCAATTATACGCACTGCGATACGGTACAGTGCCGATTGTGCGCGCTACAGGTGGTTTGAAAGATACGGTTGTTGATTTTGCTTCTCCGCAAGGTGGTGCCGGTATTAATTTCACGCATTTTGATGCCGGTGATGCACTAATGGCTTTGTATCGCGCCATGCAGTTATATTGGGATATGCCCGAAAATTTTAGAAATCTGCGTCATAAAATAATGCACATTGATCACTCTTGGGAAAATGCTGCGAAGGCTTATATTTTTTTATATCAAAAAGCAGTGGGAAATAAATGATGAATCATGAATGAGGATTCGCGTTATTCATCATTCATCACCCATCATTCATCATTCATCAATATCTAAATAATTCCATGAAAAGTAACGTAATGATAAACAGTGTAACGCATTTTATGGCGTTGGAAAGTGAATATGGCGCACATAATTATCATCCGCTACCGGTTGTTTTGGAACGCGGTAAAGGTGTTTATGTATGGGATGTTCAAGGAAAAAAATATTACGATTACCTTTCCGCATATTCTGCAGTTAATCAAGGGCATTGTCATCCCGCCATTATTAATGCACTTGTTGAACAAGCGCAAACGTTGACGCTGACTTCTCGGGCGTTTTACAACGATAAATTGGGCGCGTACGAAAAATTTATCACCAAACTATTCGGTTACGATAAAGTTCTCCCTATGAACACCGGCGTTGAAGCAGTTGAAACTGCTTTCAAATTGGCGCGTAAATGGGGTTATGAAAAGAAAAAAATTAAAGACACCGCGAAAATAATTGTCGTTGAAGGAAATTTTCACGGCAGAACGATGACGGCGATTTCGGCATCAAACGACCCGTCGAGTTATAATAATTTCGGTCCGTTTGTGCCGGGAATTATTCGAGTACCTTATAATGATGTTCAAGCTTTAGAAACAGCTCTACAAGACGAAACAGTTTGTGGTTTTCTTTTTGAACCGATTCAAGGTGAAGCCGGCGTTGTTGTGCCGGATGCACATTATTTGCCGCAAGCATTTCAACTCTGCAAAAATAAAAATGTACTTTTCATTGCCGACGAAGTTCAAACCGGTATTGCGCGCACAGGAAAAATGTTGTGTTGCGATAATTTTGGCGTGCGTCCGGATATTCTCATTCTCGGCAAAGCGTTATCCGGTGGTGTCTATCCGGTATCTTGTGTTTTAGCCGACGATGCGATTATGTTGTCCATTAAACCGGGTCAACATGGTTCAACTTACGGCGGTAATCCGTTGGCTTGTGCTGTTGCGACTGCTGCAATGCAAGTAGTGATTGACGAAAATTTAGCTGTGAATGCCATGCGCATGGGGCAAATTTTTCGTCAACGCATGAATGAAGTGAAAAATAATTTTCCGGATTTGATAACTACCGTTCGCGGTATGGGTTTATTGAATGCTGTTGTTATAAATGACACTGAACAAAGCGATACCGCTTGGCAAATTTGTTTGAAACTCATGGAGAACGGTATTTTGGCAAAACCGACGCACGGCAATATAATTCGCTTCGCACCACCGTTGGTAATTACAGAAACGCAAATGCACGAAAGTTGTG
>JAYTIA010000162.1:0-5759 GCA_043732145.1 Saprospiraceae bacterium | reverse complement strand
GCCTGTAACCCATCGCAATTAATATTTGCGAACGCACAATGTCAACGCCTGTAATTTCTTCCGTAATCGTGTGTTCCACTTGAATGCGCGGATTCACTTCGATGAAGTATATATTTTCATCACTATCCACCAAAAACTCGACAGTACCGGCGTTTGAATAATTGACCGACCGACAAATTTTTAAAGCATAAGCGTATAATTTATCTCTCGTTGCCTGCGACAAAGTTAAAGACGGTGCAATTTCAACCACTTTTTGAAAACGACGTTGGACAGAACAATCGCGTTCAAACAAATGCGAAACTTCACCGTATTTATCGCCGATGATTTGCACTTCAATGTGTTTCGGATTTTCAACAAATTTTTCTAAAAAAACCGTATCATCTCCGAAAGCAGTTTTGGCTTCACTTCGGGCTTCATTGAAAGCGCGATTTAATTGTTCCGCATCGCGCACTACGCGCATACCGCGTCCGCCGCCGCCGGAAGCTGCTTTCAACATCACCGGAAAACCGATACGGCGAGCTTCATTTTGGGCAGTATCAATCGAAGTTAAGGACGCATGAGAATCCGGAATCATCGGCACACCGGCAGCTTTTGCTACAACTTTCGCCGCAATTTTATCGCCTAATTGTTCCATAGATTCCGGTTCGGGTCCGACAAAAACAATACCTTCCTCTCTGCAACGTTTAGCAAAATTTACGTTTTCACTCAAAAAACCATAACCCGGATGTATCGCTTCCACTTGATTCATTTTTGCAACGCGCAAAATTTCTTCTACATCTAAATATGGGCGCAAAGGTTGGTCATCGGCTCCGATTTGATAAGATTCATCTGCTTTGTACCGGTGCAGAGAATATCTGTCCTCATAAGTGTACATGGCAACGGTGCGCAAACCCAATTCGGATGCCGCACGTAAAACGCGAATCGCAATCTCACTGCGGTTCGCGACCATTATTTTTTTAAACTTTTTCTTTAGAAATTCGTCAGCCATAAGATGGGTTATGGATAATAGGTTATGGATAATAGGTTGTAGGTTATGGTTCGTAAAATTTTAAACCCATAATCTATAAGCATAACTTTTTTTATAATAATGATAATAATTGGTTTGATAAAGTGCGCAAAATTAAGGATTTTATGTTTAATTTTTTGCAGAGAGAATTTTTTTTATCATATCGGCGCATTTCATCTGCCGTTACCAAAATGCCATGTCTATGGGCACTTTTTTATTCTTCAGGTAAAATTGTCAAACAGTCAACTTTGCGATATTATTTATTTAATTTTTAGATTTTTTTTCAAAAAAATATTATCTTCGTTTCGATATTTAAGGAATGAGAAAGAAATAAGTCTTGGCGTTAGCCTTATTCTTTTGTGTTCATAATATTTATCTTTTGCGTTAAATATTACCCGATATTTGCCTTAAAAGGTAAAAATTTTGACCGAAAAATAATTAACCCTACCGATGAAATTTTATTTCTTTCCCATTCCTAATTTAATTTTTCAAAAAAAAATTTACTAAATAAAATGAAAAATTTAAACATTACCGATTCGGAAAAATTAAATTTCCAAAACGATGGATACTTGATAAAATCTAATTTTTTTTCTCAAAAAGAAATAGATTTATTGCTTGAAGTCGCACAAGATGATACGATGAGAGAGAACGCGATGGATTTAAACGATCAATCCGGTCGTAAGACAAAATTAACGCTGTGGTTCACGCCCGGCGATGATTCGTTCGGTTTAATGTCGCGGTCTGCACGTGTTGTTAACGGTGTTCAGACATTATTGGGCGATAGAGGAAAAGTTTGCCATTTTCATTCAAAAGTGATGGTGAAAGAACCCAAAGTTGGCGGTGCTTGGGAATGGCATCAAGATTACGGCTACTGGTATAAAAATGGTTTTTTGTATCCGGAGGCGATGATTTCCTTTATGGTAGCATTAACGGCAGCCACAAAAGAAAACGGTTGTTTGCAAATATTAAAAGGTTCACATAAAATGCAACGCTTTGAACACAGTTTTGCCGGTGAACAACAAGGTGCGGAACAACCATTTGTAGATGAAGCACAAAAGCACTGTGAATTAGTTTATTGTGAATTGAAACCTGGTGACGTTCTATTTTTTCACAGTAATCTCTTACACCGCTCCGATGCCAATCTTTCCGACAATGCGCGTTGGTCTGTTATTTCTGCTTATAATTTGGATTATAATATCCCTTTTCGCGAAAAAAATTTATCGTGCATCACACCGATAAATGTAGTTTCCGATTCGGCTTTGCTGTCTTTCGGTCATCAAGAAGTCGTGTTTATAGATTTTCTAAAAAAAGAAGATGAAATTACTTTGAACGTGAATTAATTAAAGAACACCGAAAAAATATTTTGAAATTATATTCAAACGCTTTTTAAAAATATGAATCAAGGCAAATCAAGATTTGATTTTCAATTAAATAAAATTGAAAATTTAATTAATACAGCTAAAACTCAAGAAAATCCGGCTTTATGGTTATTTCAGAATGAAATGCGCACGCCGATGTTCATGCTTGAGGCCTTGTCCAAAATGTATGCGACTTGGCACGATAAAAAAAAATTTACTGCCTTAAGAAATGAATTTAAAGCCTTTGAAGATATTTTGGGTGCCATTGATTACTATGAAGCTTTCCGGAAAGAATTTGCCGGCAACCAGAAAATTCCCGCGCCGATAAAAATTTTTTTAGATATAAATGTAAAACAAAACACAAAAAAATTCAACGATTTATTAATCACCGGTAAATGGCTCACAGGAAAAGGCTTAAAAGATATTAAAGACAGACTAAAAGCCGTTGATTGGGAAAAAGAAGGCAATGAAGTGGCGTTTCTTAAAGATTTTTATCAAAAACAGATTCAAAAAATAAAAACTTTTGTATTTGATACAGATTTTCTATTTAAAAATGTAGAATCCGATGTACATGAGTTGCGACGCAAATTGCGGTGGTTAAGCATTTATCCGCATGCCTTACAAGGAGCTGTAGTATTACAAGAAGATAGACCGGCAGCCGAAAATTTAAAAAAATACTTGACACCTGATGTTATTTCCTCACCTTACAATAAATTACCCGCTCCAACCGATTCTAAAAATGTGTTGATATTAGAAACCAATCATTTTTTTGCTTTAAGTTCAATGATTGCACAATTAGGTAAATTGAAAGACAATGGATTGAGAATAAGTATATTGAAAGATGCCTTGCAAGCAACTTCTTCACTTGATGATGCATCGTCGTTAAATAAGGTTTATAATTTGTTGGGAAAAGACTATCCGCGATTGGAAACGCTTTTGAGTGATGCAAGTACTTTAGCAAAACAATATTTTGAGGAAAACAATTTAGATCGTTTAGTAAAATCAAGTAACGGAAAATAATGCAAAACAATTCTTGTTTGGTGATTGCACGTTTTAAATTACCTTTGCGCGAATTTCCGGACGATGGACAATGGACTTACTGACAATAGACAATGGAAAATAATTTGATACACTTATTTGAATACTCTATTCTTAGTTCGTTGTCCATTATTTATAGCCCATCGTCAGTAAGTCCATTATCTATTATCCATTGTCCATTGTCTCTCATCTATTATCCGATTAATTATGAAAATCCCTTTTGCAGGCAAAAAAGTTTTAGTACGCGTTGATTTCAACGTTCCGCTCGATAAAAAAACTTATGCCATTACGGACGATACGCGTATTCGCGCTGCCGTTCCTACCATTAAAGAAATTTTGAAACAAGACGGGGCAGTTATTCTAATGAGTCACCTCGACAGACCATTAAAAAAATTAAAAGAAGATGGCAGTGTTGATTACGAGCGTTTTTCTTTAAAACATATCATCGCACATTTGAGCGCATTGCTTGGTGTACCCGTTCAATTTGCAGATGATTGCATTGGTGAAGAAGCAGTTAAAAAATCTGCCGCTTTAAAATCCGGAGAAGTTTTATTGCTCGAAAATACACGCTTCTATAAAGGTGAAGAAAAAGGCGATGTGGAGATGGCTAAAAAATTAGCGGCATTAGCCGATATTTATATCAACGATGCTTTTGGTTCTGCGCACCGCGCTCATGCTTCTACTGCAACTATTGCTCAGTTTTTTGACAAAAAGCACAAAAGTTTCGGTTATTTGATGGATGCAGAAGTTAAAAATGCAGAAAAAGTTTTGAATAAAGCACGTCATCCATATACTGCAATTATCGGTGGTGCAAAAGTGAGTGATAAAATTCTCATCATAAAACAACTGATTTCTCGCGTGGATAGTTTAATCATCGGTGGTGGTATGGCTTATACTTTTTTCAAAGCGTTAGGTGGAGAAATCGGAAAATCGCTTTGCGAAGATGACAGATTAGAAGAAGCACGTGCGATTGTACGTGAAGCACTTAAAACCGGTGTAAATATAATTTTACCTCTCGATAGCATTGCCGCAGATAAATTTGATGCCAATGCAAGCACAAAAATATGTCCGAGTGATGCCATTGAAGCCGATTTAATGGGATTAGATATTGGAGAAAAAGCCGTGGAAAAATTTCGTGAAGTGATTTTAAAATCAAAAACCATTTTATGGAACGGACCAATGGGTGTTTTTGAGATGGAAAAATTTGCCGGCGGCACTAAAGGCATTGCTTTAGCAGTTGCAGCAGCGACTAAAAAAGGTGCTTACTCACTCGTCGGCGGTGGCGATTCTGTAGCTGCCGTGAGTCAATTGGGTTTAGAGCATGACGTGTCATTTGTTTCAACCGGTGGTGGTGCTTTACTCGAATTTTTAGAAGGTAAAGAATTGCCGGGCATTGCGGCGATAAAAAGTTAGAATTGACTACTTTAAACTCTGAGGCTTATAACGATTTTAAACTTTTGTCTTTACTATTTTTGCCGGGCGATGCCAATTCATCTTCAGATTCTACTTTTGTAAGAAACCATTGCCCGTTATCTTTTACTAAAGTGTATAAAAACGTTTGTTCGCCTGTATCATTTTGAATATGGCACGTACAATTACCTATGTTATTGAGGTCGTCGCATTTGATTGAAAGAATTTTCATTGGAAAAACGGGCAGTTTTTGATCGGCGTTTGACGCTTCTACCGAGTTCACCAAATTCAAAACTTCGCCCTTGCTCACCATGCGTGGTAATTCAAATTCATTATTGTTTACGTTTTCCTCCCAGGCACGGACAAGAGCTTCGGGCGTTTCGGGCAATTTGATAGCAGGTTTTAAATTTTTATCGGTAGATATGTTAGTGACAGACGTGTCACTCGACTTAGTATTATTTTTACAGCTTATAAACAAAAGAACTAAACAAAAAATAAAATAGTTGTTGTGTTTCAATAAAAGCATCGGGTAGTTTTTTGCTGCAAAAATACAATCTTTATCTGTTTAGTAATAAACATTGTTTTATTTATTTGTAAAATTTTAGACAAAATAAACAGAGTCATCCCAAATTTTCACACAGAAAATTCGAGATGACTCTATGTTGATGTAATAGAATTACAACGAAAAGTAGTTATTGTGGCAGTGTCAATATTTCAATTTTTCCATACGGTATGGCATGCAATCTTACAGGTTTAGGGACAGGTGCATTAGTAAACAGGCCAATGCGATATTTAATGAAACCGGTATTGCCCGGAGCATTTAAAGCACCTTGTATATATTTCTTGATGTCACTTTGAGGAACAATAATGGTAATTGTATCTTTATTAACATTATTGAAAAAACTTTTATAAACAACAGAGTCAGTTATTCCGTTAGAGCTGAGGGT
>JAYTIA010000161.1:0-2142 GCA_043732145.1 Saprospiraceae bacterium | reverse complement strand
AAAATAAAAAAATCATACTTGAAATCTCGGCACAAAATACAAATGATTTAATTACAGTTATTTATGAATTTGAAAAAAATTTTTGCATCACATCTATTATACGATTGGTTTACCAAGCCAAAAAAACAACACGGATGACGATAAAGATTTAGTCAAAGAAGACAGTATTGATGTTACAGTAGAAAAAAAAATCAAAGAAGATAATAACTTGAAGTGGATAAAAATACGCGAAATTCTTGGTCAACAAAAATTGAGAGAAGAAGAAGACCCCGATACAAAGAATTATACAATTGGCAACAAATATAATATGTACGCGCTCGGCAGTGGTTCGTCAGACGATGAAATTACGATAAAATTGTCTAACTTGAAAAAATTAGAAACTTTAATTGCACAACTTAAAACGGTTAAAGGATGTAAAGGCAGTATCAGTAAAGTGGATAACTCGAATACGGAAACTTTACGCGAAGAAACTTTAATGAAAGCACTTGCCCACGCAAAAGATAAAGCCACGAAAATAGCCGCCAAAATGAATATAAAGTTGGGCAAAGTGATTCAAATAACGGAACAAGCCGCCCTTAACAGCTTAATCGGAAGTGTGAGTAAAGAATTTTCAATACCGGGTTTCGGTGCAAGTAGTTTGCTTAATAAAGGCAAAAACAATAACGGAAAAATGTCGCTTTCGGATAGTATAGTGGTGCGTTTTGCGATTGAAGAATAATTTAGATCTTCAAACGTTATAATGTGCACAAAAAATTACTGAAAAAAAGGAATGCTGAATTTTTTTTATGTAGAAATCCTTTTATCTTTGAGTAAAGTTGTGAAACAAGCCTTAAAATCTTGTGAAATAATGCTATATTACAAAACAAAACAAGTCTAACTGCATAACTATGGTCAATAAAAACAAACTGCTTAGGCGAAGGAAAAATCTATGCGTCCGGCGAACAAAGAGATAACCAAGAAATAACAGAAAAAGAAAAAGAAGATGAACTTTTAAAGTAAAATTTGCTCCACACAACAAAAAGCCTGAAATTTGCAACATCGTAAATTTCAGATTTTTTTTTATTTGTTTCTTATTACTTAATTTCTTATTTTTATGAAGAAAATATTTTTTTTTATGCCCCTTTGGATTTTGGCTATTTTTTGTTTTTCTTGCTTCAAAGCTAAAGAACAAAAAACTTCTTCTTCAAAACCAATCAACCATGCTTTATTCGACAGTCTTTTGCAACGTTACGTTGACAACGACGGCTACGTTAATTATAAAGGTTTTTTGAAAGACAGTGTTGAATTTAAAAAATATCTGACGCTGCTTTCAAATAATTATCCGAATGAAAAAAATTGGAGTCGAGAAGCGCAAATGGCGTATTGGATAAATGCGTATAATGCTTTTACGATTAAATTAATTTGCGATCACTATCCTGTCAAGAGCATAAAAGATATTAAACGCGGTATTCCTTTGGTGAGTGATACTTGGCAAATTAATTTTATCACGATTGAAAACAAAACTTACAACCTTAATAATATAGAACACGGTATTTTGCGCCCGAAATACAATGACCCGCGCATTCACGCTGCGGTGAATTGTGCGAGTAAAAGTTGTCCGAAATTAAGTCGCCATGCCTATACTGCCGAAAATTTAAATACACAATTAGATGAGGCGATGCGCGGTTTTATTAACGACCCGACGCGCAATAAAATAATTTCGCCCGATAAAGCAGAAATGAGCAAAATTTTCGATTGGTTTGCAGGTGATTTTAAAAAAAAGACACCGACTGTTAGAGCATTTATCAATACTTACGCGTCAAAAATTCAACTCAAAGAAAACGCAACTTTATCTTATTTAGATTATGATTGGGGATTGAACGAACAAGTTAATGCGCGATAGCTTGTTCGCAAAAATTCTTATTCGACTTGCCACCTTTATTTTTAGTCGGCTTCAATTATATCATAAATACAATTATTCCTTACGCAACACTTTGGGATTTTATGCTACCGCATTTCGATTAAACACCGTACATTTGCGAACACCCATAAATATTTATAATACTCTATGCCGCTACAAATAGTACACGCACACGACAAAACATTTGAACTTTACATGTCAAAAAAAGAAATCGCCACACGTGTAAAAAATTTGGGTAAAAA
>JAYTIA010000160.1:0-2144 GCA_043732145.1 Saprospiraceae bacterium | reverse complement strand
TATTTGAACGCGCACAATTTGTCCGATTTTTAAAATTTTACCGCTGCGCATGCCGGTTGCTTTCAAACGCGACGTTTCTAATTGAAAAGGTTCCGGACAACGACTGAAACTGACCATGCCTTCGGCAAAAATATCGGTGAGTTGAACAAAAATACCACGCTCAATCATACCTGTCACAACACCGACGAAAACTTCGCCGACTTTGTTTTTTATAAATTCTACTTGTTTGTAACGTACACTTTCGCGCTCACATTCTGCCGCTTTTTTCTCTTGGTCGGAAATGTGTTTGCACTGCAACTCCAATTTTTCTTTGTCGTAGCGTTTCACTGCACCCAAATTTTCAAACAAAATGCGATGCGCTAACACATCGGAGTAACGACGAATCGGCGAGGTGAAATGGCTGTAAAAATCAAATGCCAAACCGTAATGACCGATATTATTGGTTGAATAAACTGCCTTCGCCATACAGCGAATCGCTAATGGTGTTAACACTTTCAAAGTATCATCTGTTTCAGCTTTGAGTGCTAAATCATTTAAAGACTTGGCAATATTTTGCGGCGAGTCGAAGTTTAATCTGAAACCCAATTCCTTTGCAAACAGTGCCAATTCTGCCAATTTATCTATATCAGGCGTATCATGTACGCGATAAATATATGGTACTTCGATTCCTTTTACGCGCTTCGCCATAAATTCCGCTACTTCTTTATTGGCGAGGAGCATATAATCTTCGATGAGCATATTCGAATCTTTGCGCTCTTTCACATACACTTCAATCGGTACACCGTCTATATCGAGGCGAAAACGGACTTCTTCGGTTTCAAAATTAATCGCACCGTTTTTAAAACGTTTTTTGCGCAAAGCATAAGCAATGATATTCATTTTCAAAAGTTCGGCGGAAAAATCGCCTTCGCCGGTTTCTAAAACCGTTTGCGCTTCTTCGTAACTGTATCTCCTGACGGAATGAATAATCGTTTTACCGAACCATTTTTTGACCACTTTATATTTATCATCAAACTCGAAAACAGCCGAGAACGTGAGTTTATCTTCAAACGGACGCAACGAACACAATTCATTCGACAAACGTTCAGGCAACATCGGACAAACGCGATCTACTAAATAAACCGAAGTGGAACGCAAATACGCTTCTTTATCGAGTGCGGTGCCGGGTTTTAAATAATGCGTGACGTCGGCAATGTGTACGCCGATTTCGATATTGCCGTTTCCCAAAACTTGAAAAGACAACGCGTCATCAAAATCTTTGGCATCAACAGGGTCAATTGTGAAAGTCGTAATACCGCGAAAATCGCGACGGTGCGCTACTTCGCTTGAAATTTCATCGTGAATTTTTTCCGATTCGGCAAGTACATCTGCCGGAAATTCGATATTGAAACCGCGATTGATGAGAATGGATTTCATTTCAATATCGCTCGAACCCGGTTTCCCGAGAACGGTTGTTACAATACCCGTCAATCTGTTACTGCGTTTTGTGCCGAACCATTCCGTTACCTGTGCTACAACTTTTTCGCCTTCTTGTGCTTCTTTCGTATAGTCTAACTGCACGACGATATTCGGCACACCCAAATTATCGGGCATTACAATCGCAATATTTTTCACGAAACGCAACGTGCCGATAAAATGATCTTTCCCGCGTTTCAAAACTTTTAAAATTTCGCCGTCCGGTCGGCGGCGTTTTTGCGAATGATAAACACTCACTTGTACGGTATCGCCGTCGAGTGCAGAGTTCAAAAACTTTTCGGGTACGAACACATCATCTTCTAAATCTGCGCATTTGATGTAAGCCGAACCGGTTTTTGTCATATCAACGATACCTTCATAAGTAGCACGCCGCGAACCATAACCGGAATTTTGACTTGAATTTTTAAAATTTCCGGAACGAGCGGATTCGTCAGAACGCGTAGAATTTTTTTCGGAATTTTTTTTGAAAATATTTTTTTCGGAAAAATTTTCACGAGAATTTTTTTTGAAAATATTTTTTTGAGAATCATTTTCAATTATTTTTTCTTCGGAATTTTTTTTGAAAATATTTTTTTCAATTTTTTTTTCGGAAGAATTTTCTTCTTCGATATTTTTTTCGATATTTTTTTCTTTGTAAATAGGTGGCGGCATTAAACCCGAAGTATAAA
>JAYTIA010000159.1:0-2148 GCA_043732145.1 Saprospiraceae bacterium | reverse complement strand
GGGTTCATTATTGGGAACCAAACAAAGAATTCAATTGACTGCTGTTGTACAAAATGTTTTTACGGTAACAAAATACTCAGGTGTTGACCCGGAAATAGCGGGTGGTATTGATAACAATATTTATTTACGCCCCAGAACTTTTTCTTTGGGTGCTAATGTTCACTTTTAAATTTATTTGAAATGAAATTTAATAATAAAATTTTATTGCTCACGCTGATGATGATGGCATTTACTGTTTCTGAATCGTGCGTAAAAGATTTAAACAGGATACCGGCTTACGATATCACTTCAGCAACTGCTTATGATGATCCGGCAAACTATCGAGCCATTATCGCAAAAATATATGCCGGTATGGCTGTCAGTGGTCAACAAGGACCCGCCGGAATGCCCGATATCTCCGGCATTGATGAAGGGTTTTCAACTTATTTGCGCCAATATTATAACGCACAAGAATTGACAACCGACGAAGCCGTTATCGGTTGGAACGATGGCAGTATCAAAGATCTCCACAATATGAAATGGACATCTGCCAATGAATTTCTTTCTGCCATGTATTATCGCGTTTTTTATCAAATCACTTTGTGCAATGAATTTATTCGCGAAACAACTGATGCCAAATTGGCTGCTCGCGGCGTGACAGGCGATGCGACCATAAAAGCGTATCGTGCAGAAGCGCGGTTTATGCGTGCATTGAGCTATTGGCATGCGTTGGATATGTTCGGCAACACGCCTTTTGTTGTTGAAACAGACCCATTAGGTGCTTTTTTACCGCCGCAAACCAATCGCGCCAATCTTTTTGCTTACGTTGAAAGCGAATTAAAAGATGTCGAAAACTTGATGATAGACCCGAGACAAAACGAATACGGTCGTGCCGATAAAGCCGCAGCTTGGATGGTTTTGGCAAAACTTTATTTGAATGCCGAAGTTTATATCGGCACAAGTCGCGCAACGGATTGCATTACTTATTGCAATAAAATTATTGCGGCAGGTTATACGCTCGAACCGAAATACGAAAATCTTTTCAAAATCGGTAATAGACTTTCTAAAGAAATTATTTTCGCCGTGCGTTTCGATGGTACAAGAACAAAATCTTATGGCGGTATGACGTATTTAATTCACGCACCCGTCGGAGGTTCCATGAAACCCTCCGATTTTGGTATCAATGGCGGTTGGGGAGGTTTGCGGACGACGAAAGAATTGGTAGCTCTGTATAATAATGCTTCCGGAAAAACAGATACCTCAGATACGCGTGCCATGTTCTATACAAATGGTCAAACGCTTGAAATTGATGATATCGGCGACTTTACAAACGGTTATGCTATCGCAAAATATAAAAACGTTGATCAAGCGGGCAAAGCGGGCAGTGATCCGGACGGTAATTTTCCGGATACAGATTTTCCGATGTTCCGTCTTGCCGATGTGCATTTGATGTATGCCGAAGCTGTTAAAAGAGGTGGTACAGGCGGAACTGATGCACAGGCTTTGACTTATCTCAACGCGATTCGCCAACGTGCATACAAAACAACACGCACCGCTTTAACAACTTATAGTTTAGATGATATTCTAAATGAGCGTGGTCGTGAATTGGTTTGGGAAATGCACCGCCGCACAGACTTAATTCGATTTAAAAAATTTACAACATCTGCTTATCTCTGGACGTGGAAAGGTGGTACAAAAACCGGCGTAGCTGTTTCTGACAACCTCAATTTATTTCCGATACCGGCAGCAGACGTTATTGCGAATCCGAATTTAAAACAAAATATCGGCTATTGATTTTAGATTTTAGATTTATGATTAAAAAAATAAAATTGGCAAGGGCTGAAAGCCCGACATCAGTCAACGAAGGGTAAAACCCTTCGATAATTAAATCATAAATCGCAAATCTAACACTAACACAATTAAACAATTTTTTAAAATCCCATTGGGATGATAATTTTTTAAAATAGTAATAAAAATGAAAAGTTTTAATAAAATTTGGCTTTTAGGAATTGCCCTCGTGTTAGTGGTATGGGGAGGTTGTGTCAAAGATGAAATACAAACTGTATTGAATCCGACAGCTTCTTTAACAGCGACACTTTCTTCCAATAGTTTAGTGTTGACCAAAGCCAATGCCGCTACTGATGCTTTAACTGTTTCTTGGGTAAAACC
>JAYTIA010000158.1:0-2159 GCA_043732145.1 Saprospiraceae bacterium | reverse complement strand
GTGAATCCGCGCATTCAAGTGGAACACACGATTACGGAAGAAATTACAGGCGTTGACATTGTGCGTTCGCAAATATTAATTGCGATGGGTTACAGGCTCAGCAGTTCAAAACTGAAATTACAACAAAAGGATATTGAGTGTGCGGGTTTTGCCATTCAATGCCGTATCACGACAGAAAATCCGGAAGAAAATTTTAAACCGGATTACGGTACACTCATCGCTTATCGTTCGCCGGGTGGTTTTGGTATTCGTCTTGATGCCGGCAGTGCTTATGCCGGCGCGCAAATTTCACCTTTTTTCGATTCAATGCTTGTGAAAGTAACTGCGTGGGGGCGTACGTTTACCGGTGCCGCCGACAGGTTGCTGCGCGCTTTGAGCGAGTTTCGTATTAGAGGTGTAAAAACGAATATCGGCTTTCTCGAAAATTTACTGCACAACGATACTTTCCGTCACGGCGCGTGTACCGTGAATTTTATGGGCGATCATCCCGAACTTTTAAAAATGCCGCGCCGACAAGACAGAGGCACAAAACTTTTGAAGTTTATGGCGGATGTTATTGTCAACGGTAATAAAGATGTACCGTTTATTGATCCGAAAAAAAATGAGTTGTTCAGAAAACCAATAGTGCCAAGCTATCAGCTATCAGCTATCAGCTATCAGCAAACTGACGAGAAGCTGATAGCTGATAGCTCAAAGCTGATAGCTAATAGAGGCTCTCGCGATAGACTGCAAGAACTTGGACGTGCGGGTTTTATTCAGTGGCTGAAAAATGAAAAACAAATTCATTATACAGATACTACTTTCAGAGATGCGCACCAATCACTTTTAGCGACACGATTTCGCACTTATGATATGAAGCAAGTAGCTAAAAGTTATGCGCACCATTTTGGCGATAAACTTTTTTCGATTGAAATGTGGGGCGGTGCGACGTTTGATGTGGCGTTGCGCTTTTTGAAAGAATGCCCTTGGAAACGCTTAGAAATTTTGCGCGAACAAATGCCGAATGTGTTATTCCAAATGTTGGTGCGCGGTTCAAATGGTGTGGGTTATAAAGCGTATCCGGATAATTTAATCGTAAAATTTATCGAGACCGCTGCTGAAAAAGGTATTGATGTGTTTCGCATTTTCGATTCGTTCAATAATATTGATTCGATGCGCACCTCTATTCAAACGGTAGTGAAGAACACAAATGTTTTGGCTGAAGCGTGTATTTGTTATACGGGCAATATAATGGACACCGGACAATGGACACCGGACACAGGAAAAACAAGTTCATCTTCCGGTGTCCATCGTCCATCGTCTTATAATAAATATACCTTGCAATATTACGTAGACATGGCGCGTCGTTTGGAAGACGAAGGTGCGCACATACTCGGCATAAAAGATATGGCGGGTTTGTTGAAACCGATGGCAGCGGAATTGTTAATAGGCACGTTGCGCGAAAAAATTTCGATTCCGATTCATTTACACACACACGATACTTCCGGTATTCAATCCGCCACTTATTTAAAAGCGATTGATGCGGGCGTGAACGTAGTGGACGTTGCGATTGCTTCAATGTCCGGTTTGACTTCGCAACCGAATTTTAATTCTTTGGCGGCGATGATGAAAGATCATCCGCGCAATAATGATTTGGATATTCATACACTTAACCAATTTTCAAATTATTGGGAAGCAGTACGCGATTTTTATTATCCGTTTGAGAGCGATTTACGCGCCGGTACTGCCGAAGTTTATGAAAATGAAATTCCCGGCGGACAGTATTCCAATTTGCGCCCGCAAGCGCGGAGTCTGGGTTTGGAAGAAAAATTCGATACGATAAAAGAAAATTATGCTGTCGTTAATAAATTATTCGGCGATATCGTAAAAGTAACACCTTCATCGAAAGTAGTTGGTGATATGGCTTTATTTATGACGGCGAATAATCTATCGCCGGAAGATTTATTTAAAAAAGGTGCAACTTTATCTTTTCCGGAATCTGTTAAAGAAATGATGCGCGGCGATTTAGGTTTAAATCCCGGCGGCTTCCCGCACGAATTACAAAACATCATTCTCAATGGCGAAAAATCGCACGATAAAAATCCGAACGATTATTTAGCACCCATTAATTTTGATATAGAATTTCAAAAATTCAAACAAAAATTCGGCGACTACGTGCA
>JAYTIA010000157.1:0-2159 GCA_043732145.1 Saprospiraceae bacterium | reverse complement strand
TCAAAACTACTTTGTCTTAAAAGTCGCGTCGAATTATTCAAATAGAATGAATAATCCGGAAAACTTTCCGGTGTAATAGCGCGTTCGCGCAGGGCAATAATAATCGTCCATTTAGAAAATTTTTTTTCACCCTGTTGAATTATATAACTCGAAAAATCTTCGGTTTCAATCGGTGCGTTATATTTTTTTAGTTGTTGGATTTTCACTTCATCCGATATATTTTCGAGTAAGATAGAAATATTGTCATAAATTCGTTTCGGAATAATATTATCCAAAATTTCTAAAGCGTTCGCTTTTTTTTCTTTTTCGGCTAAATAAAACGCAGACTCTGCTTTTTTTATGGTATCAGGTGGGTATAGAAGTCGAAAAATTTGAAAAATACGTGCAATACACAAACTAAGTTCATGGTTAAGAGCTGTAAGCAATGAGTTGTGAGTAATGAGCTGTGAGCTATGTGCTATGTGCCGTAAAATTTTTGTACTGCTAATTTCGGATAGCTCACCGCTCAAAGCTAATTTCTCATAGCTCATAGCTAATTTCTCATAGCCAATAGCTGATTTCTCACGGCTCATGGCTATTAATAATGTATGCGCATGAATAAATTCAGTCTCTAATAAATGATTAAAAATTTCTTTTTCAGAAGCGTTATGCCTATAGTTTAAAACATTTAACGCAATAACGGCTGCTCCACGAACAGGTATATTTTCATTTACCGATTTTGTTTTACCGTTTTCCGGTTGCAATTGTGCCACTAAAAATTTCTCTGCCGGTTTTCCGCCAGTTTTTTCCGCTATTTTTATGAAATCAATAATATTAGTTAGTTGGTTGGTTGGTTGGTTGTTCCACCAATGTTCAATATCCAACTTATTACCAAACATACCGAGACTATTGATGGCGTGTTTTTTAAAACGAGATATGCGCATCTGCTCAAATAAAACCGGCATAAGTTTCACGGCTTTGATTTCACCGGCAGCATTTATGGCAGCAATACAAACTTTATCGTCCGTATCTTTAACTAAAGTATTTAAAGGTTTTTGTAATGACGGATTTTTTAACGCGCCTATAATTTCGCAAGCCAATATTCTATCCGCTTTTTTATCAGACTCAATGAGACGCAATAATATTTGTTGTACTTGGATACGCGCATTCAAATCGTCGCTATTTATAAAACCAACAATCAGCGATTGGTGCAGTGCCGCAAATTTTGCATCAAAATACGGTTCCAATTTATCGTAAGCGTCGTCATCTAATGTACAACAAGCATGAATAAGCTTTGAGCTTTGAACTTTGAGCTTTGAACTGTCAGATGCAATCTTTAGATTATCCAAATCCGAAAAATCATAGCTTAAAGCTAACGGCTCAAAATATAAAGTTGACAACTTATCATACAGATTCGGCAGAAAAGTTGACCATCTATGTTTCGCAATCAGTTCGATGGATTTATTTAGAATGCCGGTATGTGTGCTTGATAATAAGTCAGGAATTTTAGTTTTAATAGAAAGCGGTTCTAAATTATCCAGCGTATTCATCGCAAATAAAGTTTCTTCGGGTATCGGGCTGTTCAATTTTTCTTTTAAAATACTTAGATAGGTGTCATCATTAAAAGCCAATTCGGTACCGGTGATGAAGCGTTTTTTAATAGCTTCATTCAAAACAGCGATATAATTTTTGTAGCAAACGAACACGAGTGCCATCCAACCGGCAATGAAAATAAATATTTCGTAATTGAGATAGTAAAAAAAATTGACTTTTTCACCCCAATAGACGTATGATGCCCAAAGGGTTAAACCGGTAACAGCCAATGCAACAGATTGAACAAAAGCCTTGATAACGGTATGTCCTTGCAAACGAAAGCGGGCAGACATCGGTTGAAAAAGTACTAAGAATGTCGGATCATTGAGCGCGTATTTCAAAACAAAAGCAGTGATTGCCATGATGCCGATGAAAAATATGTTATTGTTATTGTTCTGCGGCGACCCATAAAAAAAATAAATAAAAGAGAATGCCCCTAATACAACAGGCATAGCGAGCAGTGCGCGTTTTACACCGATGCGGTTGAGCAACTTGCCGGAGTAGGAAAGTTTTAAAATAAAAATAACGGCATAAGATAAACTCAAAAAACGCCCTAACCAATGCGCCAATTCTTGTTCAATGATCGG
>JAYTIA010000156.1:0-5818 GCA_043732145.1 Saprospiraceae bacterium | reverse complement strand
CCATTGCTTTATTACCTTCTGATAGTAATAAAACTTCGTCAACCACGGGAATAATTTTATGTTTATTGATGAGCGACAACATTTTTTTAAATTCTGCCGTCGTTCCCATCGTTGAACCCATTAGTATAAGTTGTTTGTAAAAAACAATTTGCGGACTAATGCCACTCATCACACCTGCTGTGCCGCCGTAAAAACAAATACGCGCACCGGCTCTACAAACTTTTACTAATTCACTGACACCACTACCGGAAGCACCGTCAATAATCGCATCAAAGCCGCCCGTAGTTTTATTAAATTCTTTCCCCCAACCTTCCGTTTTATAATTCACACCACCTTTTGCACCCATTGCAACAGCTCGCGCAATTTTTTCTTCCGAACTCGACGATACCCAAACTTCGCAACTGGCAGCCAATGCAAATTGTAATGCAAAAAGTGCCACACCACCACCGATTCCTGTAACCAAAACGCGATCACCTTTTTTAATTTTACATTTTGTAAATAAAGCGCGATACGCCGTTAATCCGGCTAAAGGAATCGCGGCAGCCTCTTCAAACGACAAATGTTTCGGTTTCGGGAAAACATAATTTAAAGGAATTTTTATTTTTTCGGCAAAAGTTCCGTAAGTCGGTAAGCCGAGAATTTGATGATCTTTTCCTTGAAAATTTGCATTGTCTCCCCAATACATCGAAGGACAAATGATGACTTCTTTGCCGTTATCTAAAACCCCGGAACCATCAGAGCCGACTACCATCGGATAAATGATGCCGCCATATAATCCTTTTTGAATAAAAATATCGCGGTGATTGAGCGCGGCGGCTTTTAGGTGAACAATTATAGAGCCGGCATCGGCAACCGGATTTTCTATTTCTTGAAACGAAAGTGGTTCGTTTTTTCCTGTTAGAATTAGAGCGTGCATAAATTTATTTAGAGAATAGACGATGGACAATGGACGATGGACAATGGACAAAGAAAATTTCTATTGCCCATCGTCCATTGTCCATCGTCTAAAAGTTTATTTTTTAATCGTAGGCGCACTCGCCTTAATAATATCTACAACAGCCGGATCGAGTAGGGTAGTGGTATCGCCGAGATTTGAAATATCACCTTCCGCAATTTTTCTGAGAATACGGCGCATAATTTTCCCGGAGCGTGTTTTCGGTAATCCCGGAACAATTTGAATAATATCCGGTTTGGCAATTGCACCGATTTGTTTTGATACTTCTACCAAAATTTCATCTTTCAATGCTTTATCCGATGTGATTTCTCTATCGCAAATTACGAAAGCGTAAATACCTTGTCCTTTTATATCGTGCGGATAACCGACAACAGCGGACTCTACTACAAAGGGATGTTTATTAATAGCATCTTCCACTTCGGCAGTACCAATACGGTGACCGGAAACATTTATCACATCATCAACACGCCCGATGATGCGGTAGTAACCGTCTTCATCGCGTTTCGCACCGTCGCCGGTGAAATAATAACCGGGATACGGACTGAAATAAACTTGACGACAACGTTCTTGATCGCCGTAAGTAGTGCGAATAATACCGGGCCATGGAAATTTGATGCACAATAAACCTTCAACATTGTCGCCGATAATTTCTTGACCACTTGTATCCAATAAAACCGGTTGAATACCAGGCAGAGGTAAAGTTGCCATCGTTGGTTTCAGAGGCGTGACATTAGGCAAGGGTGAAATTAAAATACCACCTGTTTCTGTTTGCCACCACGTATCAACAAGAGGACAACGACTTTTTCCGATATACTTATAATACCATTGCCACGCTTCTTCATTAATCGGCTCACCCACCGAACCAAGAACTTTAAGCGATGATAGTGAATAAGGCGCAACATAATTTAAACCCGCAGCCATGAGTGAACGAATAGCCGTCGGCGCTGTATAAAATTGATTCACTTTGAGTTTATCAATCACTTGCCAAAATCTGCCGGCATCGGGCCACGTCGGAATGCCTTCAAACATTACCGAAGTCGCACCCGCGAGCAACGGACCGTAAATGATATAAGAATGTCCGGTGATCCAACCAATATCGGCGGTACACCAAAAAATATCTTTTTTACCCGGTTGAAAAACTTGACTGAATGTGTAGTGTGCAAAAGTCATATAACCGCCCGTTGTGTGAACAACTCCTTTAGGTTTTCCGGTGGAACCGGAAGTGTACAGAATGAAAAGCATATCCTCGCTGTCCATTTCTTCGGCTGCACAATTTGTGTCTGCTTTTTCTATTTCATCGTGCCACCATTTATCTTTTCCTTCTTGCCAATGTACGTAACAACCGGTGCGTTTAAAAACGATACAAGTTTCTATACTTGGCGTTTGTGCGATTGCTTCGTCGGCAATATCTTTTAATTTCATTTCTTTGTTACCTCTGTAACCGCCGTCTGTCGTGACGATTAATTTTATTTTAGAATCATTGATACGATCGGCGAGTGATTGCGCCGAAAATCCGCCGAAAACTACGGAATGAATCGCGCCGATACGCGCGCACGCCAACGTGGCAATAGCTAATTCCGGAATCATCGGCATATATAAACACACACGATCACCTTTTTGTACGCCGTTATTTTTTAAAACATTCGCGAATTGACATACTTTTGCATGAAGTTGTTTGTAAGTCAGTGTTTGTCCTTTATCATTCGGGTCGTTCGGTTCCCAAATAATGGCGGGTTTATCGCCTTGCATTTCTAAATGTCGGTCCAGTGCGTTGACGGAAATATTTGTTTTACCGTTGATGAACCATTTATTAATACCGGAAACAAAATCCCATTCCAAAACTTTATCCCATTTTTTTGTCCAAGTAAATTGTGATGCATAATCTGCCCAGAATTTTTCCGGATTAGCGATGCTTTCGGCATATACTTTTTTGTATTGCGCAAAAGATTTGATAAGTTGTGTCATATTTGAAATGAAATGTTTTTATTAGATTGGTTGATTTATTCCGATTAGGTAAATACTACGATTTTTTTTCTGCCGACTCCTCCGAAGTCATTCAGGTAAAACCCGAGTAATTACCTTAATAGAAAGTAAAAGTAAATATTTTTACGACAAAAGTAAAACGAGAAAATTAATTTTTACAATGAAATAATATAGAAATCTATATTATTTCGTTTGGCACGAAAAAAATTATTCTCTTGATTGTAGAACAGTATGTGTTTCACCATCAACACCCAAAACCGTTTCCGGAAAAATAGTTTTTGCTTCCACTAAAAGTATATCTAAATCTGTGTAACGACTTGAATAATGCCCTAAAATAAGTTTGCCGGCATTTGCTTTTTTAGCAATTGTTGCTGCTTCAATTGTAGTTGAATGTCCGACAAGAGCGGCGTGTTCACCCATATCGTTTGCGAAAGTACTTTCATGATACAATAAATCAACATGGCGAATAAAAGGAATAATTTGTTCATCGTACTTTGTGTCACTGCAATAAGCATAGGAGCGGGTTTTAAGCGCAGGCAGTGTAAGTTCCGCATTCGGAAGAACTTTTCCGTCAGGAAGAATAAAATTCGCACCGGCTTTAATTTTTTTTATTTCAGATAAAGGAATTTTATATGCTTCGATTTTTTTCTGTATAATATTCAACGGTTGAGATTTTTCTTTGAAAACATATCCTACTGTCGGAATCCGATGCAATAACGGAAAACTATGGACAGTCAAAATTTCATTTTCAAAAATCAGTGTACTTTTATTGGTATCAAGTTCTTGAAAATGAATCGGGAAAGGAGAAACGTAATAAGATTTTTCAAAAATAATTTGTACGATGTCTTTTAATCCGGAGGGAGAATAAATATGGAGTGGCGTAGTTCTGCCGTTCATTGCCAACGAAGTCAATACGCCAAAAATGCCGAAAAAATGATCGCCATGTAGATGACTGATGAAGATGTGATCAATCTTGTGTCGTTTGATTTTAAATTCACTCAAACGAAATTGCGTGGCTTCGCCGCAGTCAATCAAAAAAAATTGTTCGTGTACATTCAGCACCTGACCGGCTAAATATCTGTTTTTGTATGGCACCGCAGCCGATGTGCCGAGTATGGTGAGAGAAAAAGTTTTCATAATCGGATTTTAGGTATTGGATATTGGGTTTTCGGTATTGAGTTTTGAATAATGCCGTTAAAAAAATAAAAAAATTTTACCTGTCACCCATTACCTAATTCCCAATACCTATTCATTTTTTAAAAATCTGCAACACCGCCGGCATAACAGACACTACAACGATTCCGACTACAAATAATTCAAAATGCTTTTTCACGAAATCCATTTGCCCGAAAAAATAACCGGCGAGTGTGATACCGATAACCCAAAGCGCGGCTCCTGCGAGACAATAACCAATATATTTTCCGTATTTCATCGCACCCAAACCCGCAACAAACGGCGCAAACGTGCGCACAATCGGGACGAAACGTGCATAGATAACTGTTTTACCGCCGTGTTTTTCGTAAAAATCTTCCGTACGTTGCAGATACTCAGGTTTTAAAAGTTTTTGCAACAATGGATTATTTGTTCGAAAAAGCCGCGTACCAATATTTTTACCGAGAAAATAATTGACATTATCACCCAAAAAAACAGCGAGCAGCATCAGAGGAATCGCAATTTTTAAATCTAAAATGCCGATTTTCGCAATGGTTGCACCGACTGCAAACAAGAGCGAATCGCCAGGCAAAAAAGGTGTGACGACTAAACCGGTTTCGCAAAACAGAATAGCACAAATAATAAAATAAGATAGCGTTTGATAGTTGATAAAAAAATCTTCAACGTGTTTATCGAGGTGTAAAAAAAAGTCGAGAAATGACATTTAGGAAATTAAGAATTAAGAATTAAAAATTAAGAAAACAATAAGAGCTATGTTAACTATGTACCTCTGTGGTTTAAGAATTAAATTTACTCACACCATGTTTAGATTTTGTACCGGCACAAAAATAAGAACAGATTGGTTGGTGACACTGGTTTGGGGATTCTTTATTGGAAGAGAATTACATTTTCATTAATTGCGCTAAAGCCTCAACATTAGCGGCTTCATCAAAAATGGCGCGGACGGGAATTGAAAAACCTTCAATCATGCGACTTGTAATGTCGTCGTCAATTGAATGAATGTAGGGTAGAAAGTATTCCGTATCTGTCTCTTTCAAAAGTATGTATTGTTCGATAGTTTGTTTAACCGAATCAATTATCCAGTATTCTTTAACGCCGTGTGCGGCGTAATCGGCTTTTTTAATTGTTTTATGTGTCTTTGCTGTTTTTTTTGAAAGGATTTCAACGACAAAATCCGGAGCGGGAAATAAAACTTGACCTTGCGTGAATGTATCTGCTTTTTCTTTTTTGAAAAACACAATATCCGGTTCATAATCATTGTGCGTTAAACTGATCATGACTTTTTCAACGCCGACTCTCCCAAGTTTTTTAAAACTTGAATAAAAACTCACAATTCTTGAAAGTAAATCAGTTGTCTTCCAATGTTCTCCACTTACCGGAGAGTGGACAACAATTTCACCTGCAATAAATTCAGCTTTTGTGTTTTCATCAATCCACTCATAAAACGCTTTGCGCTTTTCGGTTTCTTCCACCAATGCTTGTTTCATGGCATCAAGATGTTGAAAGGCATGCGGACTTTTTAATATTTTTTGTATGGCAGTAGCAGTTGTCATGAAGCGCAATTAAATTTTTTACAAATTTATAGATTAAATCAGTTTTTAAAAATGATTGGTTCTCTGACAATTCTAATGGAGGCAATAAAATTCAGTACATTTGTCGCATGAATATTAACGCAATTTACGAGCAACTATTGAACTTACCTGAAGT
>JAYTIA010000155.1:0-2162 GCA_043732145.1 Saprospiraceae bacterium | reverse complement strand
AAATCTGTTTCTCTTGAAACAAATTACCCAGTTGTATATTCAAGGCTTTTGCCGTGTCTAAATCGCGACCAAAAGGTTTTTCAATCACGATGCGTGTCATGTCGGCATTTTCGGCGAGTTTATTTTTGGAAATATTTTCCGAAATTATCGCAAAAAAATCTGACGAGACAGCCAGATAATAAATTACTTGCGCAGGTTGTTGCCACGATTTTTGATGGAGTTGAATTTTATTGCCAAATTCTTTATAAGCATCCGGATTATGAATATCGGCAGACTGATAAAAAACGCGCTCGGAAAATATTTGCCATTGACTCGCTTCCGCTTGTCCTTTGCGCGAAAATTTATTGATGCCTTCCAATAATTTTCCACGAAAATCCGGGTCGCTCAACTCGCGTCTGCCGGTGCCGATAATTGAAAATTGCTCCGGCAACCAACCGTCGAGAAATAAATTGTAAAGTGCGGGTATAATTTTACGCGCTGCCAAATCGCCCGAACCGCCGAACAAAATGAAAATGAGTGGTTTTGATTTGATGTTTGATATCATTTTTAAGAATTAATATTTGATAAGGAATGAGAAATACTTCACTTCACGCCTTTCCACCAAAAAATAATGAGCAAAAATCCGGCGAGTGCACCGCCGAGATGCGCGAAATGCGCTACACCTTGTTGAAAATTGCCGAGACCTAAAAATAATTCTAAAGCGGCGAAAGCAGGAACGGCATATTTTGCTTTCACGTAAATCGGAATAAAAATTAAACCGACTTCCAATTCCGGATACAACATCGCAAAAGCTACCAACAAACCATATAAACAACCCGACGCACCGGCTAACTGAATCATTTCTGCTGCTTCAATCGGTAACGAACCGTTGTGTATCTGCCAATAATTCACACCGAATTGCAACGCCAAAGCACCCAAACCGCAAAATAAATAAAAAAATAAAAATTTTTGTTCACTCCAAACCCGCTCAATCATCGGTCCAAAACTGATGAGACCAAACATATTGAACAAGATATGACTCAAGCCGTGATGTGTAAACATATGCGTGAGTATTTGATACGGTCGGAAATTAGGCGATGTCGGATAATAGACACTCAACATCGCTTCCAATCCGGGAATTAAACTCGCGGCAATAAATACACCCACGTTTATAAAAAATAGGATACGCACAACAGGCGTTAAGTTCGCTAACGGATTCATTTTTTTTAGTTTAGAATTTTAATGACGTTTATCTTTTCGTTTTGTTGAGTAAAAGTAAAGATGTTCGATGATTTTTTCGAGGTTTTAAATTTTTTTGTTGGAATTAATGAAAACAAATTCAATACACCCCTAATAAAAAATTACTTCCAAAAATCTAAAATAAAGCTGCTTACGTATATTTATTAAGTACGAATAAGCGTATTATTTTTCTCTCGGCTTTATCGTTTACATATTAAAGGCAAATAAAATTATGAATAGAACCCTCCTACTTTTTATATTACTCTTCTCAAAAATTTTATTATTCGCCGCGAACACAACCGGCAACGTAGAAGGTTATATTAACGACGACAGAACAGGCTTACCCGTTGCGGGTGTTTCAGTAACAGCGGGCGAGAAAAATACACTTTCAAATGAATCGGGGTTTTTCAGTATTGAAAAGCTGGCGACGGGCGATTACACCCTTTCTTTTTTAAAAGAAAACTATCAACCGGGCGTGAAAAATATAAAAATACTGCCGTCACAAACGATTCATGTAACCGTTTCGCTCAAACTACCCGAAGGGAAATTGCCGGAAATAGTTGTGAAAGCCGACCGCGCCATGTCGGCAGCTTCATCGGCGGTACTTAATGCTTTGGATTTTCAATTGCGCCCCATTAATTCGGCGCAGGATATGTTGCGCAATGTACCGGGTTTATTTACGGCACAACACGCGGGCGGCGGAAAAGCAGAGCAGATTTTTTTGCGCGGTTTCGATTGCGATCACGGCACCGATGTTGCGGCTTTCGTTGATGGTATTCCCGTTAATATGCCATCGCACGGACACGGGCAAGGTTATCTCGATTTACATTTTATGATTCCGGAAGTGACTAAAAATGCGGAAATATATAAAGGTACTTATTTTTCCGATTTAGGAGATTTTGCAACTGCCGGCGCGATAAAATTCAGAACAACAGATGTTTTGG
>JAYTIA010000154.1:0-5826 GCA_043732145.1 Saprospiraceae bacterium | reverse complement strand
CAAAATTAAAAACAGAAATCGGCGCATTTTGAGTCAGTAATTGCATTTTAAAACTCCCCTTATCTGTTTTTACGGTGGCAGTAGAATTGTTCAAATTTTTTATAATAAGCCAATCCGGATTACGCGGCGAAAGTACAGATGCGATACGCCGTGGCTCTACTTTCGGTACGAGCATCGTATCGGAAATATAATTTATTGTTTGGCGTACGCTTTCATACGTTTCAAATGCTTGCGGTATTTTTATTTTTTGCAGTATTTGGTACAACATCGGAATACTGTCTTTCATTGATTCTATATTGAAATTGGCTTGCGGATTGCGAATAGCATTGGCGGCTTCGGTCGTTACGCCTGCATCACCGGTGTGTATCAACCTGAATAAAATACTTTTTAGTTCACGTTTCATGGCAGATGTTCTGCTTTTGAAACGATCGGTAAAGTCGGACAGCGTGGTGATTTTTGCAATTTCTTCGGTTGCCACCGTGCGTACAATCGGCGGATTAGTGTCACTCAATGCTTCATCACTCAAAAAATCGTAAGTTTCTTCATTGGCTGCGATGCTTTTCAAAATTTCCGCTTTGGTATAAGCATTTTTTTCGGCAATGTATTCTTTTTTCAAAGTGGCAGTTAATGAATCGCGCATTATCGGCGATACTGCGAAATAATGCATCGCGGCGGCAGCCAAGATATGTCGCGTTGAAGCGGGATATTGATTGTCGAAATACATTTTATAATAACTTATTGCTTCAGTACTATTGCCGTTGTTCAGAAAATACTGCGCTGCTGCATTAGAAACGTGCGGGTTTTTATCTTTCAAATATTCGGAAGCAATAAAAGTTAGCTTTGAGCCTTGAGCTTTGAACTGATTTTGGCTCATAGCTAATTGCTCACAGCTATGTATCAATTGTATTTTTACACGATAGTCTTGTTCTTTATGATAAATTTGTTCCAAAACGTGTAACAAGTTTTCCGAATGCGATGATTTACCCAACGCTTTTACTTCAAACATTCGTACTTCCGCCTCTTTTTCAGAAAAAATATATTGCGCGAGTTTGTTTGTAACACTCGTATCGAATTTAGTTTTTAATCGCCCGAGATAATAAGCACCAGCGACACGTAAATCGGTATTATTGATTTGCGGATTTGTAAATGATAACATTTTTTGTATTGCTGCATCTGAAAACGTATCGCGTAAGCCGAAACGCAATAAACTATACGCTTGACCAAGTAAAAGCGCTGTGTCCGACGATTTAAAAGTTTTTATACCAACAATCATGTTCATTTTTTCTCTGGAACCGCAACGACCGATAGCTTCCATAACAGTTTGATTGAAGTTAAAATATTTTCCAGTTGTATCTTTATTTTGATACGCAGATATAAGAGCATTTTCAATTGACAATTGATGGTTGATGGTTGCCGGTTGCCGGTTGCCGGTTGTTTCACCCTCAATTGTCAATTTTCCAATTTGTCCGAGCGCAAATGCGGCGACACTGCGCACGTCTAAAAAATCATCTTTCAGTAAAGGTATAAGCTTGGCAACGGACTTACTGAAATTAGACTGTACATTGTCAGTAAGTCCATTGTCGGTAAGTCCACTACTTGCTAATGCAGTCGCTGCCAAATATCGGTAAGTAGGGTTATGATTGTCGAGGAATGGCAATAAACTATCCACTGCTTGGCGTTCTTCTAAATTAAAAATGGCTTGAACTTGTTTGTCGTTGAAATCAATGTTGACTTGATTATATTTGCCTTTGCTCATCTCCGGCGGAACGCAAGAAGAAAGATAGACAATCGATAATAGACAATAGACAATATATGATAGACGATAGACCATGTCAGTAAAAAGTTTTTAGTTGAAAACAGGGGTTGTTGAACTCAAGACGACGGAAAATTACGAATTTATTCTTAAACCACATAGTTCACATAGTTGACATAGTTTATATAGTTTACGTAGCAGGTAATTGAAAATTGTCCGTTTTCTATTTTCACTTATCACTTTCCTGATTCTTAGTTCTTAATCAACCATTAAACTGCATCCGCGTATGTCAGCCATATCTAAACGCCCGAGTACTTCAAACGTGCCATCCGGATATAATTTTCCTAAATCATCGGTGGCGATGAATGAACATGTATCAATATTGGCTAAATCAATGATATTAATAACACCGTTTTTAGATTTTGGACTTTGGATTTTATCATATAAATCGAAAATCGAAAAAGGGTCTGTCACTTCACGTAACAAAACGCGCATCGAAGGAATTGGTGCAAAAATACCGTTTCCTTTGGAATAACCTTGCGATAAAAGTTCCGTCATGCCGTATTCGGAATGAATTTGCGACACACCAAAACCTTTTTTCAAAATCGTATGTAATTCCTCTCGAATCATTTCTTTGCGTCGCCCTTTCATACCACCGGTTTCCATTATGATGAGGTTGGTCGGTTGGTCGGTTAGTCGGTTAGTCGGTTGGTCCTGTACTAGCTGACAAATTGACAAACTGACAAACTGACTAAAATCGAGTAGCGCAAACGTAACACCGATTAAAAGCGTCGGTATTTTTTTTTCTTGATTATCGAGCAGTATTTCACGAAGTGCGTCGTGGTCGTAAAGGAAAAACCCGCTTTGCGCATATCTTGATTGTCGAATAAAATAATCCGTCATCGCTACCAAAGACGAACCGCTGCGTTCTAAATAAGCAGGTAACAAGCCAAGTATGCAATAATCTTCTATTTTACCGTAAAATTTTTCAAACCCGATTTGTGTAATTTTGTTATAGAACGATATATCGTGTACATGATGACTACTTGTCGTCATGCCCGTTGTGCCGGAACTCGTAAAAACGGTTTCGGCTGTCCAATCACCTGTTTTAATTGGATGGTTTTTAAAAAAAGTAATGGGTAAAAAAGGTATATCGCTAATTTTTTTTACATCGTCAGGTAATTTTTTTATTAAAGTACAATAGCTGCGATAAAATGCGTTATTTTTGTACTGATAGTGAAATACTTCTAAGGCTAACGCATTGAATGATGCATCGTCGTTAGATTGTAAAGCTAAAATGCGTTCTTTCATTAATGGAATATAGAAAATGGCTAACGGACGGCAGATTAAGAAATATTTCCTCATAATGTCCGTTGTCCGTTGAGCTTTATCAATTAATTCGTAATTTTATGAAACATAGTTTATTTCTTGCACTTTTTCTAATTGTTGTAAGTGTCACTACATGCACAAACCCGCCGGATTATCCGATTATTCCGCACATAGATTTTGTAAGTTTGAGCAAAACGACGATGCGCTCCGGTCAAATCGGTACTGAGGATTCAGTTTACGTGACACTGTCTTTCACAGACGGTGATGGCGATTTGGGAAATACTGTCAATGACCAAAGCAGTCTGAATATCTTCACGGTTAATAGATTATACAATCAACCGGCGGATAGTTTTCGCTTACCATTTATTCCGGAACAAGGTACAAAGAACGGTATTTCCGGACAAATTCGGTTGCGTTTATTAACATCGTGTTGCAAAGGTGCTTTCCCGTGCGATCCGTATATCACAAAAAAATACGACACACTCACTTACGATATTTCTATTAAAGATCGCGCCGGACATTTGAGCAATGTTGTTACAACACCGGCGATTTTACTGCAATGCACGAAATGAATGATGAATGATGAAGCAAAATAAATTCATCATTTATCATTCATTACTTATTTCGTCCGGCACAATTTATAGTCCCACAAATCATGATTGACTCTATAAAAATAAATTTCAACACCAATAACTTGCTCGTCTTGAATGTGTGTTTGGCACTCATCATGTTCGGCATAGCATTGGATATGAATTTGCGTGATTTTAAACACTTGCTCGAACAACCGCGTGCTGTTGTTGTCGGCATCATTGCGCAACTTTTTGTTGCACCAATCGTGACGATACTTTTGGTATATATTTTCAATCCGCCACCGTCGGTAGCCTTAGGCATGATTGCGATTGCGGCGTGTCCGGGTGGTAACAACTCTAATTATTCGACATATTTGGCACGCGGCAATACGGCACTTGCCGTTACAACGACATCACTTTCTGTTTTAGCGTGTATTTTTACGATGCCTTTTTATTTGTGGTTAGGCGGAAAAATAATTAATTTCGGCACAAACGGCATTGCGGGTGTGCATTTGAACTTTACGGATATGTTCAAAATTGTTTTTACTTTAATTTTATTGCCCTTAGCGATTGGAATGTATCTCGGCTCAAGAAACAACCCGGACATTCAAAAAATAAAAAAACCTTTCAAAATTTTCTCGCAAGGTTTATTTTTCGGATTGATTATCGCTGCCATCATCGGCAATTTTCAAAATATACTTCAATACGTGAAGCACGTTTTTTTTATTGTACTGGCGTTGAATGCCGTGGCCCTCTCTACAGGTTATTTTTTCGGTAGAGTGAATGGTTTAAAAGAAGCGGATTGTCGCGCACTCGCATTTGAAACCGGTATTCACAATGTGACCTTAGCGCTCATTATTATTTTTAATTTTTTTGATGGTTTAGGCGGTATGGCGTTGGTAGCTGCGTGGTACGGGATCTGGGATTTAATCACCGGTTTTTCTTTGGCGATGTGGTGGAAGAATAAAGGGACAATCTTGCTATAAATTTTTCACTTAAATTAATTACAATTAATAAAATCACGTTGTATATTTACACTTGTAGCGTATTCTTAAAACCTAAATGAACTTCTATCAATCAAAGAAAATTTACTGAATGAATTCTAAACCCAATTTATACGTGCTTGTTGTAGGTATTGATGCTTATCCGGCACACGTTCGGCAGTTAACAGGATGCATCAGCGATATAGAAACTTTTACAAATTATCTTCAAAGGTACGAATCGGATAATTATAATCTCATCATTCAGAAACGAATTGATGCGGATGCCACGCGCAACAATATCACAGCCGATTTCAAAATGCATTTGGCAAAAGCAACGAGTGAAGATGTGGTGGTTTTTTATTATTCCGGCCACGGTGCGCAAGAACAAGCTGACTCGACAATTTGGAAAGCCGAATCTGATTCAAAACTCGAGGGTTTGGTATTATACGACAGCGTACCACCGGATTATCAAAATTGTAAATTCCTTGCCGATAAAGAGTTGCGTTACTTGATTAATTATGCAGCAAAACGCGACGAAACCGGCGCGCCGAAAAAATCGCCGCACATTGTCGTTATCACAGATTGCTGTCATTCAGGCGACAATACGCGTGGCCTTGATTTCAATGCGCAAGCTGTTCCCAGATTTTTTCGACCACTTAATGTTCGCGACGGCGGCGGGGATACTTTTCCGCAACGGGCGTGGGCAGATTTTCTTTTCTCAAATGATATTAATATCAATGATTTGAAAACTAAACCGATTGACGATGTACTTCCGCAAGCGAAATATGTAGCAATGGCGGCTTGTCAATCCAATGAATTAGCTACAGAAATTGGCGGACATGGTGTTTTTTCTAGTAACCTTATTGATATTTTAGAGCGATCGAAAGGCGTGGTCACGTACAGAGATTTGCAAAATCGAATAAAAAATTATATAAAAAATCGCTTCCCGCAAGTTCCGCAAATTTACGCTTCGAGTGATGCCGGTGATTTATTCCGAGTATTTTTGGGTAAACCCGGCGGCAGCAAACCTATTGCCGGTAATGTACAATTTAATGAAACTGACGGTTGGGTTATGGATATGGGTGCAATGTACGGCATCAGCAATCAAACTAAAACTATAAAAATTTTATCTTCTGCGGACAACGTGCAGAGAACCGCCACTATCAATAAAATTTTGCCGAATCAAACAATT
>JAYTIA010000153.1:0-15020 GCA_043732145.1 Saprospiraceae bacterium | reverse complement strand
AATTTTGTCGTCAACGATTTGAAAATTACTTATGCCGGAAGAACTTCATCGCATTCGACACAACTTTCAGAACTTTGGGATTATTATGGTCATTTATTGCGTTTTGTAAACAATCAATTGGGTATGAAAAACAAATGTGAAGCTCTTTTCTTTTACATTATGATTCGCTGTTTTGAATTGATGTAACTGATGTTACGCAATAGATGTATATACCGCAATATTTTTACAAATATTCGGCAACTCTACTGCTTGCGTAACATCAAGGATGTAATTAATTTTTTGTTGTTGAGGCATCATTATTTTTCTTCGCCGGCAATATTTTTTCTTCTATTATCGTCGCTCTTTTCAATTCTTCTTCGCGTTCTTTTTTTCTTTTTTCAAACATACGGCTGCTTATTTCTTTAAAATTTATTTCTTTTCCGTTTAAAGTACGGTGCCAAGAAATAATAATGGCAGTAGCTTGATCTTCGGGAAAAGACACTTTGTATTCTTTCAAATATGCACCCAAACGCGAACCTTCATACAATCCCCAATTAAGAACTATCCAACGATTCAGACTGAAAAATAATTTATGCTCAGCTTCATTTTCCGTCAACAGTTTGAATTTCAATCGCGATGTCGAATCCGTTAGTCTATTTAATTGCTTAAGGGCATCGAATAAATCTTTCGGAATATAAACACCCGACAAAGATGATTGCTGAATCCGCCATTGATAATTTTTTTCAAATTCATCTTTAGTTTGAGGCGGAGCGGCTGCGTTTTGAGTAAAACCGGAAAGACTTATACAAGAAAAAATAAAAAACAGAAACGTTTTAAACATGGCTTTCGTAATTTTGTTCTATTAAGAATGAGAAAGAAATAAGTTCTGTCAGTAGGGTTAATTATTTTTTGGTCAGAATTCTTATCTTTTAAGGAGAATATCGAGTAATATTTAACGAAAAAGATAAGCGTTATGAACATAAAATAATAAGTCTACGGGTGGAACTTATTTCTTTCTCATTCCTTTAACGTAAGATGTATTTTTTTCGTGCAATAAAGCCGGAGTTTTAGATTGTCTTAACAAAATTTTAAATAAAAATTCGGTTTGAAATATTTAATCAGAGTACCCACATTTTTTAACACAATTTTATAATTCTCTCAAACAATATATTACATTATTTTTCGGTTATTCATACAACATCTTCTATTACAATCTATCACAAATAAACAGATATTGCTGCGCCAATTTTTCTACATATTTAAACGATTTTTTGGTGTTTGAAAACTTTCGTAATTCGTAATTATCATTCGCCGTTCATCCTCTATTTTGAAAATCATGAAAAATTTTTTGTGCGCACTCGTCTGCTCTTTTCTTTTTACGAATTTTATTTCCGCACAATGTCTCGAAGGCGATTGCCAAGAGGGAACCGGCATTATTCAATCCGATAATGGCAACAAATACTCAGGCACATTTCAACATGGACGAATGCATGGTAAAGGTATTTTAGTATTCGACAACGGCAATACGTATAATGGAGACTGGGTGAACGGTATGCGCGAAGGTGTTGGCGTTTATACATTTGCAACCGGCAACGTTTACACGGGTAGTTTCAGAAAAAACAAATTTTCAGGACAAGGCACTATGAATTTTCACAGCGGCAATAAATACGTCGGTAATTGGGAAAACGATCAACCGAATGGCAGAGGTAATTATTATTTTTCTACAGGCGACACATATAAAGGCAATTTTGTAAGTGGTAAATTTACAGGTACAGGTACCTTATACTACCAAAACAAAGATGTTTATGCGGGTGAATGGACAGAAAATGCGCGCAACGGCGATGGCACTCTGACAAAATCTAACGGTGAAACGCTTTCAGGTCAATGGATAAACGGTAATTTGGCAACAGCAAGTAATAATGTTACGCAAGTGAGTACGGAAAGTCCTTCCTCTAATGCAAGTGAATTTGCACGAGATTGTAACACTCATAATTGTGCAGAAGGAAAAGGCACTTTTATTTATCGGGATGGCAGCAAATGGGTCGGCGATTTTAAAGCCGGTATGCCGGAAGGACCGGGTACTTGTTTTTATGCGAATGGGGATAAATACGTCGGTAAATTTGAAAAACACGCGCCTCACGGAGAAGGAACGATGTATTATCGAGATGGTCGTGTAATGTCTGCAATTTGGGAATACGGTCGTCCGATTGGTGAAATGCCTGCAAACAGTAAAGTGTCGGAAGCGGAAGTTGCAGTAGATCGCAATCCGGAAGTAAAAATTTGGGCAGTTGTCGTCGGAATAGGCAGATATGCTACGATGCCGACCTTAAAATATACAGTTGATGATGCGTATCATTATTACGCTTTTCTAAAAAGTCCGGAAGGCGGAGCATTGCCTGACAATCAAATAAAAGTTTTAGTCAATGAAGATGCGACGCGCAATAATATCTTACAAACCATGCGTCAAACGCTTTTGCGGGCAGATGAAAATGATGTAATTATGTTTTATTTTTCCGGACATGGTTTAGATGGTGCCTTCATCCCGCAAGATTATGACGGTCTGAATAATAAATTGTATCACAACGAAGTAAAAGCTATTTTTGAAAAAAGTTTAGCAAAACATAAAATTTGTATTGCCGATGCCTGTAACAGTGGTTCTTTGATTGCCCTAAAAACGCCTTATGCCGATGCTATGAAACAATATTATAAAGCTTTTGCAGATACAAAAGGTGGTATTGCATTGTTTATGTCATCTCAAAAAGAAGAATTTTCTTTGGAAGATCAAGGTTTGCGCTCCGGTATTTTCAGTCATTACCTTATTCGCGGCTTAAAAGGAGATGCTGATGAAGATCACAATAAGATTATTACGATGCGCGAATTGTATGATTTTGTTTATAAAAATGTCAGAGTTTATACTTCCAATGCGCAAAATCCGATCATTAGTGGTAATTTTGATTGGAATATGCCGTTGGGAACGATTAGATATTAATGGGGTTAAGGGTTATATTGGCTGTGTTGATTTTAATGAAAAATCTTGATAACGAACTATTGAAAAGTTTTAAACTATTCAAGATTTTTGTGCAATAAACAAATATTATTGGTATGAATTTCCTAAAAGTCATTTTTTGTTTTATACTATTTGCTCAAAAAATTCATGCACAAGAAAATATCACATCCGACACGCGTTTTAGCGGCGGCTTGTTGTTGGGTTTAAACGCTTCTCAAATTGACGGCGATGCTTCTGCGGGTTACAATAAGTGGACACCAACGTTAGGGATTCGCGGCATCATAAATTTTCCGAGTCGCTGGCTTATTACCACCGATATTTTATACAGTCAACGCGGTGCAACATCTTTGAGTTTTGAAACGATTAAAGAACAAGAAGTAACTACCAATTATTTGGAAGTACCTGTCATGTTGCATTATCAAGATTGGCAAAAAACAGATAAAAACGGACGCAATTATTATAAAGTAAGTCTCGGTGCCGGCGTTTGTTACGGACGTTTGTTTAGTGCCGCTTCTAACGAAGCCTTTAATCATGCGGCAGTTGTGGATAAATTTAATAAAGATGATTTGGCACTCACTGCCGGCATGCAATTTTTTTTCACCCCGCATTGGGGTTTAAATTGTCGTTTTACAACGTCTTTGAATAATTTATTTGACCCCGATAAATATAAAATCGATCCGGTTGCTTCAATTTTAACGTCTTTGCGCGGATATTTTTTTTCGTTGCAAACGGTATTTGTTTTGTAAGGAACGTGAAATAAATAAAGTACCGGAATAGACTTATTTATTTGACGTTTCTAAAATCACCACCGCGTCTCATACTCATAAGTCATTTCCCAACCTAAATTTTTGCGCGACGCTTTATCCACAACTCTACTGCTCATCGGTAAGCCGGAAAAATCTAATTGAAAAACAACTTCCCATGCATCGGATTCTATACGCTCTAAATTCCCTTCGGAGTTATAATGATAAATGCGTTGATCTATCAAATTATCTGTCGTTATCGGCGCGTTGAGCCAATAATAACTGGAACGTTTTAATCTGCCTTGTTCGTCGTATTCAATTCTGTATTTCCAACTGTTTTCTTCAAAACCTGTAATACGCCCTTGATTGTCAAATGTCGTTGTATCTTTTTTATTAATTTCACTGTGTCGCACGCGCACCGTATCGCTTAACCATTCATAATCAACTACCCAATCATTGTAATTAAGAACATACGTTTGATGATGTTCTTCATGTATTAAATGATTGCTTTCATCGTAGTAATAGTTTGAGAGTTCGCGTAAAGAATCTTGTCCATTGCATCGTTCGAGTAATTTAGATAAATATCGGCGCGATTTATTGTCGTAAAAATACCAGGTATAATATTTTTTTAATCCTTTTCTGTCTTGTTTGTCATGTTCATACCACGAAAGTTGTCCGTCCGGATTGAATCCGAGTTTTTGCAAGGCATAAATATCAACAGAAGTATCGTTTTGAATTGTAGGCACGCGCATCGTCACGGATTTAATTTTATGCCGCATTATATATTCCGGGCTTTTAAAAAATTCTTCATAGTTATAAAATTGCTGCCCATAAGTAGTTTGACAATAGATGATGGACAATAGGCAACAGAAAATGAAATTCCTAATGTTAGACTTAGTGATATTAGACTTACTAAAAATGGGCTTAATGATGTCGGTAATTCTAATATCACTAAGTCTAACATCGGTAAGTCCATCGTCTGTTGTCAATAAGTTCATTTTCTATTTCGGGTAAATAATATTTTTCACTAAAGCATCGGCAATAACTCTATCATTGGCGAGACGCGGCACTTTATTTTGTCCGCCGAGTTTGCCTTGGATTTTCATGTAGTCTCTGAAAGTATTGCGTTTTACGGGGCGAATAATTAGGGGTTGCAAAATAAAACCTTTGATTAAATCATCATAATAAATATTTTCTTGCGTCATAGCTTCATCTACTTTTTGAGAGAATTCACCTAAAAATTTCGGCATTTCATCAAACTCGATAAACCATTCGTGATACGGCAAACCACCTTCCGGCGGATTGATTTGCGGTGCGACGTGGAATTCGATGATGCGCGAATTTTTTTGTTTAGCCACCGACAGCAAAGCCGCTTCTACTTCTTTTCCGATAACGTGTTCACCGAAAGCTGAAATAAAATGTTTGATACGCCCGGTTACCAATAAACGATACGGATTTTTTGAAGTAAACTTCACAGTATCGCCAATATTATAGCCCCACAAACCTGCGTTGTTATTGATGATGAGCGCGTAATTGACACCAATTTCTACATCAGTCAAAGATAGACGCGTCGGATTTTCTTTAAAAATTTCAGATGTCGGTACAAATTCAAAAAAAATTCCGGAATCAACATTCAACCACAAACTTTTTTCAGTCGGTTCATCTTGAAAAGCAATAAAACCTTCCGACGCCGGAAAAACTTCTACGCTATTTATTTGTCCGCCGACGAGCGATTCCAACTTGGCACGATACGGTTCAAAATTCACACCACCATACACAAACACCGAGTAGTGCGGAAAAATATCTAAAATCGTTTTCTTTCCCGTAAAATCGAGTAGACGTTCATAATACATTTGCACCCAAGGCGGAATACCTGAAATTAAAGTCATTTTTTCGCCGTTAGTTTCGCGCACGATAGCATCTAATTTTTTTTCCCAATCTTCGATACAATTTGTTTTATAACTCGGCATTTGACTAGAACGCAACCACTGTGGCACTAAATGATTTGAAATGCCGGACAATCTCCCTGTTTTTATGCCACCGGTTTCATCTAATTCCGGACTGCCGGATAAAAAAATTTGTTTACCATCCGCCCAATTATAATTTTCTGTTTTTGCCGAAAAATTAAATAAAGCGTTGCGCGCCGAACCGAAATGATTCGGCAAACTGTCTTTCGTAATCGGAATATATTTCACGCCGGAAGTTGTACCGCTTGTTTTAGCAAAATACGCCGGCTTTCCGCGCCATAAAATATTCGCTTCGCCGTTTTTCACGCGCTCGATATACGATTTAAGTGCTTCGTAATCGCGCAGCGGAACATTTTTTACGAAATCGGCGTGGGTTTTTATATTGCCAAATTTATGATCTTGCCCGAAAACCGTATTTTTACCGTCACTTATTAATTTTTTAAAAACCGCCGATTGCGCTTCTATCCCAGACTTAGATAATTTTTCAATCGTCCACGCCGTTTGTTTTGCAAAAGGTTTTATAATGTGTGATTTCCAACCCATTTAAGTTTCTATTAAAAATTTGTGTAAAACTAAAAAATTCTTTCCAATAAATAGTTCCGAACACTCGAGTTAATTCTATTTTTGTCGTTCTTAAAGAAAAAGTTGGAAATTGACCGGAATTAAAAAATTAGAGAATTAATTGAATTTTATCACTTCTTTAAGCCAAATCAATTTTCAACTATTCATTATCAATTATCAATTATCAATTATGAGCATTTTATCTTTTATAAAACGTAAAATTTTACGCGACCCGCGTGAACGTTGGAACTATCAATTTGAAAAAGGGCGTTGGGATGGCTTGGGTAACGCTTCAGAACTTATTCGTCAGCAAGTCGTAAAGTCTTATTTCTTAAAATATAAAGATGGCGGCAGTTTGCTCGAATTAGGTTGTGGCCAAGGCTACCTCGTAGATTCTGTTTTTGAAAAAAAACATTTTTCGCGTTATCTCGGTATTGATTTAGCAGATATTGCGATTGAAACGGCAAGACAACGTGTCGGCACCGAAAAAATTCGTTTTGAACAAGGTGATATGAACGCACTTGCTATTAATGAGCGTTTTGATGTCGTATTGTTCAACGAATCTATTAATTACGCCAAAGATTGTGAAAAAGTATTAGTAGATGCGATTAAAAATTTATCTGCCCAAGACGGTATTTTTATAGTGAGTATGCACGAACACAAACGCAGTCCCGAAATTTGGCAAGCTGTAGACAATCTTTTTAATATTTTAGAACAACAACTCGTTGAACAAGGCGAACATAAGTGGCTCGTAAAAGCCTTAAAAATTAAGAATTAAGAATTACCGAGAATAATGAATTGAGAAATCTAAATTAATTATGAAAGATTTATCATTCATTGTTCATCCTTAAATTATGACAGACTCAGCTTACGATGTTTTAAAAATACGCGATTACAGAAATTATATTTTGGCGCGCACGCTTACGAGTTTCGGCATTACTGTAATGGCAACGATTGTCAGTTGGCAAGTGTACACTTATACGCATGATGTGTTGTCGCTCGGCTTAATCGGGTTGGCAGAATTTGTGCCGGCTTTTGTTGTCGGTTTAGCAGGCGGTCATTTAGCAGATAATTTTGACAGGAGAAAAATAATTATGACCGGTATGTTTTTATTGGGCATATCGGCTTTGTCATTGTTCGTGCTTTCCACCCGCTTAGAATTTCTTCTGAAAAATAATGGTGTAATTTTCATTTATTGTGTCGTCGCATTTACGGGTTTAATACGCGGATTATTGAGTCCGTCTAATACGGCATTTGGTACACAACTTATTCCGAAAGAATTATTTTCGCAAGCGGCGACCTATAGTACGATGAGTTGGCAAATTGCCAATATCGGCGGACCGGCAATAGGCGGATTAATTTATGCCCTTACAAAAGAGGCATGGATCAGTTATTTATTAGTGGTCGTTTGTGAATTTATGGCTTTATTTTTTGCAAGCACGATTGCAAGTCGCCATGTTGAAAAAATAAAAAGTCCGGATACACCAAAAGAAAATATTTGGCTCAGTATTCAATCAGGTTTAAAATTTGTTTTTAAGCATCAAATTATTTTGGGTGCTTTAAGTTTAGATATGTTTGCCGTATTATTCGGCGGAGCCGTTGCCATGTTACCGGCTTTTGCCAAAGATATTTTAAATCTCGGACCCGAAGGTTTGGGCATGATGCGCGCGGCACCGGCTATCGGTGCATTAATCATGGCTTGGCTTTTAACACACTATCCGATAAAAGAAAATGCCGGAAAAAAACTTTTATTTGCAGTAGCAGGTTTCGGGATTTGTACAATTCTTTTTGCGGTGTCGAAAAATTTTTGGTTATCTTTGTTGATGCTCGCCGGCACGGGTTTTTTTGATACAATCAGTATGGTTGTGCGCGGTACAATCCTACAAATTTATACATCGAATGATATGCGCGGACGTGTGTCGGCGGTAAACGCACTTTTCATCGGTTCTTCTAACGAACTCGGCGGTTTTGAATCGGGCGTTGCTGCGCGATTTATGGGATTAATACCGTCCGTTATTTTCGGCGGCGTGATGACTTTGGTGGTAGTTGGTTCAACTTGGTTTGTTGCACCAAAGTTGAGAGATTTGAATGACATGAAATAAATCCAAAACCTAATATTTAAATGGAACTTTACTCCGACATAATTTTAACGCACAACAGTACACCGTTTTATTTTGAAAAAAAAACGGATGCTCAGTACATACTTGAAGCATATAATCCGTTGTGCGGCGATAAGTTCAAAATTTATTTAGATATTGAAAATGACATGATTTCACAAATTTATTTTCATGGTTACGGTTGCGCTGTTTCAAAAGCAGCAACTTCTGTTTTGATGAAAAAAATTTTTGGAAAAAATATTTCGGATGCAAAAATCATTTTGAAAAATTATTTTTTTATTTTAGAAAAAGATTTAGAAAAAGATCTTTCAAAAAATAATTTTGAAGAAAAATTTTTTGAAGAAAAAAATTTAGAAAAAAATAATTTTCTTGACGCAGAAATTTTTGCGTTCAATGCCATAAAAAAATTTCCCGAAAGAAAAACTTGTGCAACTTTATCTTGGGAAGTTGTAAATGATTTTCTGAATCAGAATTTTCAAAACTTTCAGAATTAATAAAATTCTAATACTGGAATTTACTTTCAGAATCCTCACATTTCTGAAATTCCGGAAATTCTGATTAAGACAAAAAATTTTAAAAAAATGCCGTCCGTTCAATTCACATCCGCTTTAAAAAGATTTTATCCGCATCTCAAACAGATGTATGTTTATGCAGGCAATGTTAAAGAAGTCTTATCAATTATAGAAACAACTTATCCGAACATCACCGATTATTTAATAGATGAACATGGCACGCTCCGTCACCACATCAATATTTTCGTTGACGGAAAAATGATTGTAGACAGAGAAAATTTGACAGATACTTTAACACAAAACGATGAAGTTTTAATTTTTCAAGCATTGTCGGGCGGATAATCTTTTAATGATGAATATTATTTTTGACTAACTAACTAACCCACTAACATGAAATACAAAAGTTTATACGTTGCTGCAACTTCGCAACACGTCGGCAAAACAACTTCAACATTAGGCTTAGCATCTGTTTTTAAATCACGCGGAATAAATATTGGTTATTGTAAGCCGGTAGGACAAAAATTTGTTTTAAGTGATGGTTTGAAAGTAGATAAAGACGTGGTGTTGTTTGCAGATCTATTGAAATTTCAGATATATCCGGAGTTGCATAGTCCGGTTATTTTAGGTGCCGGCACTACGTCTGAATATTTAGAAAATCCGCAAAAATTTAATTTTGATGATGATTTGATTTCAGCAACGCATCATCTCAGAAGTATGCACGATTTGGTAATTTACGAAGGTACCGGACATCCCGGCGTTGGTGCGACAGTCGGATTATCGAATGCCGATGTCGCAAAATTTACAGATTCCGGACTAATTATGATAGCAGAAGGCGGTATAGGTAACACGATTGATATGTTGAGTTTGTGTTTTGAAAAATTTTACCGCTTAGATGTGCCTATTGTTGGCGTAATTTTAAATAAAGTTATGGCTGATAAACGCGACAAAGTGGAATATTTTGTATCAAAATGGTTAGATAAAAAACAAATTCCTTTACTCGGCATTTTACCTTTTGATAAAACAATGGGCTTTCCGACACTTATCTCTGTGGTAGAAAGTGTGAAAGGTCGCGTCGAATATAATCCCGAGCATCTCAACAATATGATTGAAGGCACGATTGCCGGTTCACTTATTTCGAGCGATGAATTAGCCGGAAAAGGGAATAATTTACTTTTAGTGGTAGGTGCATCGCGTTTAGATTTAGCGATTGACGATACACTTTCAGTAATGAAACAAAAAAGTTGGAACAAACCGCCGTTTTCCGGTATTATTTCTACCGGTTTCGGTGAATATAATCGGCGCACGATTGATTTTGTTCAATCTTTTAAAATCCCGCTCATTCGGACCATGCTCGAAACTTTCGGAGCGGTGGTTAAAATTGATAGAATTGAGGTAAAAATAAATTTGGAAACACCTTGGAAAGTCAATCGCGCCGTAGAAATGATAAACGCAAATGTGGATATGGATTTGATTTTAAATCGTTTAAAGAAATGACAAAGCATCATCAATAAACGCCGGCAGTAAGGTTTTAAAAGTACGTTGAATTTTATCCGCGTCATTCAAATCCAAAATCATCTGATTGTATCTTTTTTCGCCAAAATTTTTCACGACTGTTTCTCGACGTATCGGATCAGAAAAATAAGCAGACATACCCTCTGCATCTGCTTCCGGATGAAATTGCGTGCCAAACATCGTACCCGAAAAACGCACTGCCATAATCGAACGCGATTCGCCATTCTTTTGAATCGGTTCGTGTGCTAAAATTTTAAAATCTTTTTCTTTAATTATATTTTCATCGGTATTAACGACTTGCCAATCTCGAAAATCGGCAATCCAAAATGGGTTATCGAGCAACTTTAAATATTTATCACGCGCACCCACCGGTGTGCGATAACAAGGAAAAGTGCCGAAAGATTGTCCATGAAGTCGTTCAGAAACCGTACCGATTTTAAAATGCAAACAAGCTAATTGAAATGAATGACAAATAAAAAAAACAAATTTGGGTTTCGTAGAAAAGCGACGCATCTCGTCTCTACGATTATATTGCCATAGGTTTCCAATCAGTTCAAAATATTTAGTATCCCAACCGCCTGTATAATCATAAGGGCTTCCCGGTCCGCCTGATGAAATATAAATATCATAATCCAAACCCGGAATTTCATTTTTATGCCGTACATCAAACACATCATAAGAAAGCGCATCACCGTAAGACTCTACTAATTTTTTTATGTACCCGATGCCGCGATTCGTTACATTATTATTCAAATCAAGAATTGCTACTTTCATTTTAAGTGTATGGACGATTAATTGACTTACTGAAAATGGACTTCCTGATAATTATACCGTCCATTGTCAGTAAGTCAGTTATCAATTGTCAAATGTATTTTATTTTACAATGGAGGTGATAATATCTGCAATATCATAAAATTTTTTATTTGTGAGGTAATAAATGGAATTTTTACCGTCGCGACGTACATCAACGATGTCTTGATCTTTCATAATGCGCAAATGATGCGACGCAATCGCTTGTTCTATATTTAAGTAATCAAAAATTTCTGAAACGGTCATTTCTGCGCGTTCATGTAGAATTCTGATGATTTCGAGACGCAATGGATGTGCCACCGCTCGTAAGGCATCTGTACAATTTTCTAATAATTTTATATCAAGTCGGGATTTTGCTTCCATAAAATATCTTTTTGGAAATTAGTGCTTAAAAGGAATGAACAACAAACAACGTGTGATGAACAAATGAATGTTAAAAAAATTATTCGTTCTTTAAGACTCACATATAGTATTTTAGATACAAACTTACAGTGCGTTCGTGTTACAAACGAACTAAATAGGTTAATTTTTTAGGAAAATATTTAAGTAAGAAGTTAATTAAAAATAAACGGTATTTTTATTTTGTACAAATCATTGACAATCAATTTGTAGCAAGATTGTTCAATATTCATTAAGTAATATCATCGGAATATGGGGTATGCCATCTTCATCATACACTTCGCCTGATTGTTCAAAACCTAATGATTCGTAAAATTTTTTGAGATGCGCTTGCGCACCGATTTTAATTTTATCGTCCGGACAAAGTTTTTTTAAGAGGTTGATACTTTTCGACATCAAAATTTTTCCGCTACCTGTTCCGCGTACGAGTTGATGCGTAACAACGCGCCCGATTGAAGCATAATTTTCATAGCTCACCCCTTTCGGTAATAAGCGCGTATAGACAATAAGTTTCCCTTCATCATTCTTACCAAGTAAATGCCAAGCACTCAAATCTTTTCCGTCTGCGTCTACATACGGACAATTCTGCTCTAATACAAAAACTTCTTGACGCAATTGCATGGCATCGTACAATTCGTTTTTGCTCAAACGATTATAATGTTTACATGAAAACGTAATCATTTTTTATTCTTTAATTTTGTTGTTGTGTCGCTAAAAATTATATCAGCGCCGTAAATTTCGCTGACTCCTCCAATAAAAAAGTGTAAAGAAAAATCAATTCTCTTTACACTTTTTTATTTACCCGTTAATGTTTTTTTTATTAACAAGTAAACATTAACGATTAATCAACAATATTCCGCAAAAGCACTTGCCAAATTATGAGCAATTTCGTGCGCATCTAAACCTAAAATATCGCGACGTTCAAGGAAATATACCAATTGACCGTTTTGAAATAAAGCAATGCACGGTGATGACGGTGGATAAGGTAAAAAGTATTCCCGCGCTTTTGCAACCGAATCATGATCAACGCCGGCAAAAACTGTGACTAAATTATCCGGTAGTTTTTTTGCATTTAAAGACATGATTGCACCCGGACGCGCATTGCGCGCACCGCAACCGCAAACCGAATTAACAACAACAAGGGTTGTTCCTTCTTGTTTTTCCAATATAGTTTCTAATGCTTTCGGATCTTTAATACTTTTAAAACCTACTGATGTTAACTCATGTTCCATCGGGTCTGTAAATTGCGGCGGATACATGGCTTGATTCAAATTATATACCATAGTTATTTTCTTTTTTAATTGTACGATGCAAAATTACAAATAAAACAGATGCCGGACGAAAAAAGTTTTTATGCGATTTAGAATTTGTACTTCTATCCATCAAATTTCAAAATATAAATGATAATGATTACTGCATTTCGGATTAAATCCGGATTGACACGTCGGACAAACTGAATTACAATTCAAATAAGCGTTTATAGTCATTTCGTTTTTACAAACGCCACACATGACTGCCGAAGTATTAAATTCTTCCTTTTTCCATTTTTCCGGAAAGTGGCTCACTGTTTCCGCGTGACAAAAATAACACGGATAGTAACCGGTACAACACTTAAATTTAATCGCGATAATATCTAAATCGGAATGATAGTGCGTACAACGGGTTGCATCATCTATCGGTTGACCTTTTATTTCTATTGCCGGTTTTTGTTTCATCTTTCAAAATTATTTTAAATTTCTTTAAACATCGTACATTTGCTGCTTGTTTATTTTTTATTTTAACTTCTTTCCTCTTTTTATGAAAATCGCACTCGCACAACTCAATTATCACATCGGCAATTTTGAAGGTAATTTAGAAAAAATGCTTGGCATGATTACTAAAGCAAAAGCATTAAAAGCAGATATTGTCGTTTTTGGCGAATTGGCGACTTGCGGATATCCGCCACGCGATTTTCTGGAGTTCGATGATTTTATTTCAAAATGTTACAACTCTGTTGATAAACTTGCCGAAGGTGCTCAAGGTATTGCCGTTGTGGTCGGTTCGCCAACGCGCAATCCGACAAAAGAAGGAAAAGATTTATATAACTCCGTTTATTTTTTAGCAGACGGCGCAATTAAACACGTGCAACACAAAACTCTTTTACCAACTTACGATATTTTTGATGAGTATCGTTATTTTGAGCCGGCAACCGAATGGAAAACGTTTGAATACAAAGGAAAAAAAATTGCGCTCACCGTTTGCGAAGATATGTGGAATGTCGGTAATGAAAATCCTATCTACACTGTTTGTCCGATGGATGAAATGATGCACGAAAAACCGGATTTTATGATTAATGTTTCTGCATCACCTTTTGCTTACGATCATGCAGCCGAACGTTTGACTACTTTGAAAACAAATATCGAGCGATATAAACTGCCGCTTTTCTACGTCAATCACGTCGGCGCACAAACAGATATTATTTTTGATGGCGGATCTGTCGTTTTTTCTGCCGACGGAAATGTTTTTGATGAGATGCCGTATTTTGAAGAATGTCTTCGCTGTTATGAACTATCAACTGTTGGTAACCGCTTGTCTTTTCGTATAGGACCGGGTCGCGACCTGCCCCTACATGAAAAGGCGAATGGAGAACAACCAAAGGATAAAATCAAATTGATTTACGACGCTTTGATTCTCGGTATTCGCGATTATTTTTCCAAAATGAATTTAAAAAAAGCGATTCTCGGTTTATCCGGCGGCATTGATTCGGCGGTAGTTGCGGCGTTAGCTGCCGATGCGTTGGGTGCAAAAAATGTGCGGTGTATCTTAATGCCATCACAATTTTCAAGCGATCACTCCGTGAACGATGCGCGGTTGTTAGCGGAACGTTTGGGAATTCAATACGACATTGTACAGATTCAGCCGATGTATGATTCTTATATGCAAACTTTGTCAGCGCATTATTTCGGAATGCCTTTCAATATTGCCGAAGAAAATTTACAAGCGCGTGTACGCGGCACTTTGTTGATGGCGTTTTCAAATAAATTCGCCAACATTTTACTCAATACATCTAATAAATCGGAAATGGCTGTCGGTTACGGTACACTTTACGGCGATATGTGTGGCGGGATTTCTGTAATAGGCGATGTTTATAAGATGGAAGTTTATGCATTGGCGCGTTATATTAATCGCAATACCGAAATCATTCCCAACAACTCGATAGAAAAAGCACCGTCTGCGGAGTTGCGTCCGAATCAAAAAGATTCTGATAGTTTGCCGGATTACGATATTTTAGATAAAGTTCTTTATCAGTACATAGAAAAACGTCAAGGACCGAAAGAAATAATTGCGATGGGTTTTGACGAAAAATTAGTACACCGCATTTTGCGTTTGGTGAATATCAATGAATTTAAGCGCGAGCAAACGGCACCGGTTTT
>JAYTIA010000152.1:0-2169 GCA_043732145.1 Saprospiraceae bacterium | reverse complement strand
CGATTCCGTATTCCGCGATTCGTTTTTCGAATGATAAAGAACAAAAATGGCGGATTAATTTCGCCCGAAGTACGCGACGCGCTCGAGAAAAAAGTTTTTGGAATTTTGTTAATCCCGTAATGATTGGCATTGTGCCGCAATCCGGAGAAATTGATGGCATCAACGGTATAAAAGCACCGCTGCGTTTGCAAGCCACGCCGTTTGCTTCTATGTATGTTCAAAATAATCGTACAAAAAATGATAATGGTTCGATAACAAATTCTTGGGGAACGAATTTCAATGCCGGTATGGATATAAAATACGGTATCAACGATGCTTTCACTCTCGACATGACTTTGATTCCAGATTTCGGACAAGTGCAATCTGATCCGCGCGTTGTGAACTTAACACCGTTTGAAGTGCGTTATGATGAGAACCGTCCATTTTTTACAGAAGGTGTCGAGTTGTTTAACAAAGGTGGATATTTTTATTCGCGCCGTATCGGAGCAGTTCCCGGTTTTTTTCAAGATGATTTATACAATAATCACATAAGAACCGGCGATACAGTTACGAATCTGCCGAGTCAAGCGAATTTATATAATGCTACAAAAGTCTCCGGACGTTTACCGGGCGGTTTGGGTATCGGTGTCTTGAATGCGATTGCCGCACCGACTTACGCCACCGTGCGCGATATAAAGGGGAATGACAGAAGTGAACAAGTGACACCACTTACAAATTACAATGTCATTTCTTTCGATAAAAATTTGCCGAACAATTCGTATTTCACACTCATCAACACCAATGTGATGCGCTCCGGTGCGGCTTACGATGCGAATGTTACGGGATTTACGACGGAACTAAAAAATAAAAAAAATATTTACAGCCTTTTATTGAGTGGGGCGGCTTCACAAAAACATTATACTGATAATACGTCTTGGGGATATAAATATCAACTTGAAGGCGGAAAAAGTGGTGGAAAATATCAGTGGTGGGTGTTTAATGACGTTAATAGTTATCGCTACGATCCGAATGACTTAGGTTATATTCAACGACTAAATTCGCAAATAATAGGTGTTTGGAATGCTTTTTTTCAATCTGAACCTAAAGGGATTTTTAACAAATGGAATATAATCGCTGATGTTTTTGTGCAACGTTTGAATTTCCCGAATATCACAACAGGTTGGGGCGTTGAATCGATGGGTTTTTTTCAACCGAAAAAATTAACCGGTTTTGGCACCGGTTATAATTTTAATTTTCGTCCCGCAAGCAGTGATGACTATTACGAACCGCGCACAAGTGATTACAGTCGGTATTTAAAAATTGCGCCCAACTATTTGTTTGGTGCATTTATTTCTACAGATTATAATAGACCTTTAGCGATTGATGTGCGCGGAAATTTTAAACAATATGCAGATACCGGCAATCATAACGGATACGACTTAACTGTGGCTCCGCGTTTTCGTTTCAATGATAAAGTTTTTTTGATTTGGACAACGTCTTATACGCGTAACAATCATTTCATAAATTATGTTTCCGGCAACAGCGATGCAGTCGGTTATGCGGGTTTAAATGCCGATCCTATTTTGATGGGTGAACGCGATCAAATAACAGTCGTGAATGCACCGGTTTTAAAATGGAGTTTCAATCATTTAATGGGCGTTTCTTTTCGTTTACGCCATTATTGGACGAGCATTAAATACAATCATTTTTTTGAACTTGGTCAACAAGGCAATTTATTAGCTACAAATTATACGGGATTTAAAGGCGATAAAACTTCGTTACACGATACCAATTTTAATATTTTCAATATTGATGCAAGTTACACGTGGCGTTTCGCACCAGGTAGCGATATGATAGTGAATTGGAAAAATAGTATTTTTAACGGCAGCAATGATGTCACACTTGGTTATTTCGACAATGCCCGCAACCTGCTCGACAATCCTATGAATAATAGTTTGTCTTTAAAAGTTGTTTATTTTTTGGATTATTTGAAATTGGTGAAGAAAGCGTGACACGAAGAAGGATTAGAACAACTCGCCTATTAATCGGACCGACTCGGACTAACGGAAGGATATTTAATTATTTTCGACCACACGGAAGTAAAATTTTGAAAACGGATCGTTTCGAGTATCGAGAGAAAAAAATATTTGTCGATTGGGTGTGAAGTTGGTTATAGCCTATGGGCTATAA
>JAYTIA010000151.1:0-5845 GCA_043732145.1 Saprospiraceae bacterium | reverse complement strand
GGCTAATTCGCCATCTTTTACTAAATCAATCGGATAATTCATGTAGCTTTTTTCGCAAAAGTAATACATTCCACCCTTAGCTTGACGGCTATGGTCAGTAGACGCAATGATAGTGCGTGAAAAATTCAAAGATTTTCATGAGCGTTATTGGTTTTTAGCAATAGGAGAGTGCGCAAGTGAGTTTGCTTAGAAAATTACCTTCCAAAAATAAAAAACGTTGTATATTTATAGGGCAGATAATAAATTTTATTTTTGCTAAAAAAATAATATGCCGGCAGTTTTAAATACGCCGTTTAATGCGGCACAGATTGAGTTGATACAACTTCTCGCAAATGATTTAGAAACTAATGAATTGAATGAACTTCGGAAGGTACTCATTGCTTTTCGTTTTCGGTTAGTTGAAGAGCGGGCTGAACTTATCGCAAAAACAAAAGGTTGGAGTAATGCAGACATCAACCTTTTGTCGCTTTAAATACGCTATTTCAAAATAAAAATAAATGAACAGAGAGCTATTTCGCAGAATAACTATTAATCCGGAAATTTGTAACGGACGACCCACTATACGCAATACACGTTACACCGTTGATTTGATTTTAGATTTACTTACTTCCGGAATGTCGGGAACTGAAATTATTGAAGACTATCCGGCACTTGAAGTCGCCGATATAAAAGCGTGTCTTGCTTTCGCTTCTCAATTGTCGAAAGTAAAATCAATAAATCATATAGTGGCATGAAACTTTTTATAGATGCCAATTTATCTTATAAGTTAGCAATTTTACTTCAATAAACCATTCACTTATTCATCTCATAAAACTCAACAATCTTTTCATCTACTTTAATATCACTTTGCCGCAAAGGTTGTTTCAAGACAATTCCGACCAAAGTACGACAACGACTTAAAGCCACATACGTTTGTCCGACTTCAAATGCGCCGGCACCTAAATCTATAATCACTTTATCAAAAGTTTTGCCTTGACTTTTATGAATCGTGATTGCCCAAGCCAAACGCAACGGATATTGTTTGAACGTACCGATAATTTCCGTCGAGATATTATGCGCGTTATCGTCTGCCGTTTTGTAGCGAATCATTTCCCACGTTTGTTTTTCTACTTCAATTTCTTTTTCGATTCCTTTTTCATTTATCAGCACCGTAATTTTTTGCGGCGTCAAGCGAATTATTTTTCCGATAGTACCGTTTACAAAGTCGCGTTTTACATCGTTTCTGATAAACATCACTTGCGCACCGAGTTTTAAACGCAAATGCGCATCGGTTTGTACTTGTTTCGGATCGAATAAACCGGTTGTTTCTGCCACGAATAAAACTTCAGGCGTGGGCAAATTGCGCAATTCTTTTTCATTCAAAGCATCTACTAAAGCATTGCGTGACGAGAGCGTGATATAGTTATCGCTTGTCTCAAACTTCGGAATATGTCGCTCGTTGAGTTCTTCAAAATCGTCGTACTCCATCGCACCGGTACGCACGGCATCAAGTAATCGAATAAAATGACGCGCCTCTTGACGATAAACTTTGTTTAGTTCAATCATCTGACATTCAAATCCATCGTGAAAAACTTTTGCCGAAAAAAAATACGGCGATTCGTAATATGATTGAAAAAGAAATTGTTCTTCGGGAGAAGAAATAATGGGCGGCAGCTGAAACATATCTCCGAATAAAAAAACTTGCACACCGCCGAAAGGTTTCGGATTAGCTCGATTCATGCGCAAAAATCTGTCCATGTTGTCGAACAAATCGGCGCGTACCATCGAAATTTCATCAATGATTAAAACTTCAAGATTTTCGTAAACGCGGCGATCTTTTCTGCGACGTATTTCTTCCGGACCAAAAAACTTACCGGGAAAACCAAAAAAAGAATGTATCGTTTGTCCTTGAACATTTAAAGCCGCTACACCTGTCGGAGCCACTACCACACATTTTTTGCGCGTCGTCGAGCGAAATAAACCCAATAAAGTAGATTTACCCGTACCCGCACGACCGGTAATGAAAAGATTGTTTTTTGTCTTTTCCATTTCGTCGAGTACGTCTCGAAATTCTTGATTAAGTTCTAAAGGAATGTGTAACATTTTAGATGATATCGACTTACTGACGATCGACGATGGACAAATAGACAATAGACGATGGAGAAAGTCCGTGACTCATATACTAATCTGGAAATGTATCTATTGTCTGTCGTCTATTGTCCATCGTCCATTGTCCATGTTCAAAAATAAAAAAAGCGCAACTATGTTCGTAAACAAAGCGTTGCACTTTTTTTTGTCGGAACTAATGGGCTCGAACCATTGACCTCTGCTCTGTCAAAGCAGCGCTCTAAACCAACTGAGCTAAGCTCCGAAATTTCGAGTGACAAAAGTAAGTACCGGGAAATTAAAAATGAAATTTTTTAACACCAAAAGAATAATTAACCCTACCGAAAAAACTTATTTCTTTTTCATTATTAAGTAAAAAATTTTACGGGTTAGGAAGATAAAAAACTTAGGAATTTATATGTGTTGATGTGAAAAAATATAAAATAATGTTTTTACCTTTCGGTCTCAATCGAAATTGTAAAATTTTCGTCTTGATTTTTTGAACTACAAAATCTTTTTTTATAACGTAACTTATTTAAATTGTATGAAAAAATTTTTACACTCCGGTTTACTATTATTAGTAGCTTTTTTAAGTTTTTCTAACCTTCAAGCGCAACGTACTGTTTCTGGTACTGTTAAAGACGGCGCTACTAAAGAAGCCTTAATAGGTGCTTCGGTTTTAGCTAAAGGTACGACGATAGGAACAGTAACTGATGTTAACGGTGCTTACACTTTAACATTTCCGAACGGTGTTACGGAATTGGTGGTAACATTTGTCGGTTATGCCAATAAAACTGTTTTATTGGGAACCGGAAAATCATTAGATATTGCACTCGATGCCGGAACTGATCTTGATAATGTAATTGTTATCGGTTCACGCAACGCAACGCGCACAAAATTGGAAACGCCGGTACCGGTGGATGTTATTCCGATTTCAAGTATAGTAAATGAAATGGGGCAAGTGGATATAAATCAAATTTTGAACTACATTGCACCTTCATTTCAATCAGCGCGTCAAACAATTTCTGACGGAACAGATCACCAAGATCCGGCACAATTGCGCGGATTAGGTCCCGATCAAGTTTTGGTTTTAATTAACGGCAAACGCCGTCATCAAGGTGCGCTCGTGAATGTTAACGGAACCGTTAATCGCGGAACTGTCGGAACAGATATGAATGCAATTCCGGTAAGTGCTATTGATCGAATCGAAATTTTGCGCGACGGTGCTGCTGCACAATACGGTTCAGATGCGATTGCCGGCGTTGTAAATATTGTTTTAAAAAAATCAGCGGGTTTAAGTGTGAATACATCTTACGGCTCGACTCTGACGGAATATCAAAAATATTATGCAGCCGGCAAATTAGGTTTGCCCGGTTACACTACGCCCGGACAGTCGCCGTATCAAAGTGTATCAGATGGAAAAACTTTTCAACTAGGTTTGAATTACGGTTTGCGTATAGGTAAAGAAGGTTACTTAAATTTGACCGGTGAATATACGGACAGAGGTGCGACAAACAGAGCCGGTTTATATACGGGACAAATTTGGCCGAGTGTTGGTGGCGTAGACAGAAGTGACTCAATTAATGCTTCACGCGGTATTGATCGCAGTACTTTCGATATGCGTATCGGAAACTCCGCCATTAAAAGTGGTGGTGTGGCGTATAATTTATCATTACCTTTCGGTAATAACGGTTGGGATTTTTATTCTTTCGGTGGTTACAATAAGAAAAATGGCGAATCGGGTGGCACTTATCGCTATCCTAATGCAGTGCCGGCGGCGGCGCGTGCAAAAGTTTTGGCTTTATATCCGAACGGTTTTTTGCCGTTGATTTCAACGGATATTACAGATATTGCCGGAACAATTGGTGTTAGAGGAAAAATAGGGGAGTGGCACGCCGATTTAAGTCAAACTCTCGGACAAAATGAATTTAAGTTTGGTGTGAACAATTCTGTCAATTATTCGGCAGCAGCGGATACAACCGGCAGATTTGCAACGTTACAACAATCTTTTGATGCAGGCGGATTAAAATTTACGCAAGCGACAACTAATTTCGACATCAGCAGAAATACGATGCTCGGCGACGCACCTTTAAGTTTAGCATTAGGTGCGGAATATCGCACAGATATTTTTGATATTCGCGCCGGCGAAGAAGGTTCGTATCAAATTTATCAAGCACCGGCAGGTATTGCGCCCGGTTCGCAAGTTTATCCCGGATTTTTTCCTTCGGATGCCGGTTCTCATTCGCGCAACAACTTTGCGCTTTATACTGATAACGAATTGGATTTAACGCCTTGGTGGATGGTAAGCGGAGCTTTGCGTTTTGAAAATTATTCCGATTTTGGTTCTACCTTAAATTATAAAGTGGCTTCGCGTGTAAAAGTTACGGATAAATTAACTTTCCGGGTTTCGGGTAGCACCGGTTTCCGTGCGCCGTCGCAACAACAAAAGTATTTTTCTAAAACAAATACTTTATTCATCGGCAGCAGCACCACTCCGACCCAAGTTGCCACATTAACGAATGAGAGTGCAGCGGCACAGTTGCTCGGTATTCCGCAGTTGAAACAAGAAACATCTCAAAGTATTGCCGGCGGTATCACTGCACGTCCGGATGATGATATTGAATTAACGCTCGATGCTTATCACATTCACGTTGACAATCGCATTGTTTTGACGAACAATTTTGATGCACGTTTTTTTACTGATCCGACCATAAAATCGCAATTAATTGCGACTGGTGCCACACAAGTAAATTTCTTTTCAAATTCGGTGAATACTAATTCCGATGGTATTGAAGGTGTTGTGAATTATAAAACGGATTTAGGTACCGGCAGATTAAAATTGATTTTCGCCGGTTCTTTAATCATGAATAGTATTGAAAAAGACAGCAAAGGCATACCTATTATAAATGCTTCAAGCATTTTAAAAGCCAATAATCAATTGCCTTATTATTTTAATCGTGAAGATCAATCGCGTATTGAAGTGGCAAGTCCGAGTAGTAAATTCAGTGCAACGTTCAATTATAAAGTAGATAAATTTTCGATGATGGTGCGCGGTACACATTTTGGTGTTGTGAGATATTTAGATGCCTATCTTAACTCTTCAACGAATTTATATGGTGACCCTGCAAATTCTGCCAACTGGTCAAAAAATGTTTTTGACGGTCAAGTTGAATCTCTGGATCAAACTTTTAGTCCGAAATTTATTGTTGATGCTTCTATGAGTTATGAGTTAGCAAAAGGGTTGAACTTAACGGTGGGGGCAAATAATTTGTTCGATACGTATCAAGACATAAACGCACATTCTGTCAATCAAAGTTCCGGACGTTTTGTATATTCGCGTCGCGTTCAACAACAAGGTTTCAATGGTCGCTACGTTTTTGCGCGTTTAGCATTTAATTTGAAATAAATTCCGGCAAATTTTATTTAAAAACCCTCGTCGAGGCTTGAAGCCTGGACGAGGGTTTTTAAATAAATATTTCTAATTTTTGTTAAAGTTTTTTTAAAATGCGTCACTTTTTTCTTTTTTACAGTCACAAAAAAGCAAATTAATCGTTATTGTCTTTGATTCTAAATTTGGTGCGTAGTGGATGTAAATAAATCTTGTTTGGTCTTGAAACCAATACACTGAAATATTCATCATTCATCATTCACCTTTCATCATTTTTGAAAATGCGGCATATATTTTTTTTCTTTTTTTTCTTGTCTTCATCAACACTTATTTTCGCGCAAACAGATTCTACCGTATCTGACTCGGAAATTT
>JAYTIA010000150.1:0-2171 GCA_043732145.1 Saprospiraceae bacterium | reverse complement strand
ACAGTACACTCGCTGTTGAAGCGCGAAAACGGTTCAGAAATTTGCGCGGGGATAAACTGAAGGAAGGGTAGCTAAATAATGAATGATGAACAATCTTGCCAGTCATCATTCATTATTTACGAATCGTATCTTGTTTTAAATTTTTTCTTCAACGCTAACATCTCATCTCTGAATTGTGCGGCGGAAATAAAATCTAATTCTTTTGCTGCTTCTTTCATTTTCTTTTCGGTTTGAGCAATCATTTTTTCAAATTGTTCTTTGTTCATGTAATCCACTATCGGATCGGCGGCTGTAGAAATATCATCTTGTTCGATGTAAGCATTCATTTTTTTGCCGCGAATATCCAGAATAGAACTTTGTTCCAAAATTTGTTCACGGGTACGTGATACAGTTGTTGGTACGATATTGTGCAGCGCGTTGTATTGCATTTGAATCGCACGACGTCGCGTAACTTCATCCATGGTGCGTTGCATTGAAGCGGTGATTTTATCCGCATAAAAAATAACGAGACCATTAGAATTACGCGCCGCACGTCCGGAAGTTTGCGTCAATGAACGCTCGTTGCGCAAAAATCCTTCTTTATCCGCATCAATAATAGCGACAAGTGATACTTCAGGTAAATCTAAACCTTCGCGCAAAAGATTGACACCGACCAAAACATCGAAATCGCCGAGACGCAAATCGCGCAAAATTTCTACGCGCTCCATGGCGTCTATTTCCGAGTGAATGTAACGCACCTTTACATTAACTTTCGCCAAATATTTTGAAAGTTCTTCCGACATTCTTTTAGTCAGCGTAGTGACTAAAACCCGCTCTTTGCGTTCAATGCGTTTTTGAATTTCTTCCAATAAATCATCAATTTGATTTATTGAAGGACGCACTTCAATCGGCGGGTCTAATAAACCTGTCGGGCGCACAATTTGCTCAACGACAACTCCTTCTGTGGTTTCCATTTCATAATCTGCCGGCGTTGCAGAAACGAAAATGACTTGATTAATCAACGTTTCGAACTCCGAAAAACTTTGCGGACGGTTGTCCATCGCACTCGGTAAACGAAAACCGTAACTGACTAAATTTTGTTTTCGCGCTCTGTCGCCACCCCACATCCCGCGTATTTGCGGCATCGTTACGTGACTTTCATCAACGAACATAATGTAATCTTCCGGAAAATAATCAAGCAAACAAAACGGACGATCCCCTTGTTCGCGCCGGTCAAAAAAGCGTGAATAGTTTTCTATACCTTGACAATATCCTAATTCTTTTATCATTTCCAAATCAAACGTCGTACGCTCTAATATGCGTCGCGCTTCTTGGTCTTTTCCTTCTCTGTAAAAATATTTCACCTGCTCATCCATTTCTTGTTTAATCTGCTCCAAAATTTGGTCAATTTTATCACGCGGTGCAACATACAAATTGGCAGGAAAAACAGCAGCAACATCCATTTTTTCGATGCGTTTGCCGGTAATCAAATCGAAACTTTCTAATTTTTCAATTTCATCACCTAAAAATGTGATACGATAACCATAATCCACATAAGGTAAGTTAATTTCAACGGTGTCACCCCTCACACGAAACGAACTGCGTGAGAGTTCTTCGTTGTCCGATGCGCGCGAGTATAAACTCTGAACAAGTGCGTATAAAAATTGATCACGCGGTAAAATCATTCCGATTCCTAAGCGAATAATACCGGATTTATAATCTTCCGGATTGCCCATACCATATATGCAAGAGACCGAAGCCACGACAATTAAATCTCTGCGTCCCGATAAAATAGAACTTGTTGCGCGTAAACGCAGCTTATCAATCTCCTCATTAATCTGCAAATCCTTTTCAATGTAAGTATCCGTCACACTGATATACGCTTCCGGTTGATAATAATCGTAGTAAGAAACGAAATATTCAACCGCATTTTCCGGAAAAAACTGTTTGAATTCCGAATACAATTGTGCTGTCAGCGTTTTGTTGTGTGTTAATACCAAAACCGGTTTGTTCAATTGCGCAATCACATTTGCCATTGTAAATGTTTTTCCGGAACCGGTCACGCCGAGCAGCACTTGAGCACGTTCACCGCGTTCAACATTTTTCACCAAGTTCTCAATCGCCTGCGGCTGATCGCCGGTCGGGACATAATTTGAAACGAGTTTGAAATCCATATTTTTTATTGGGAAAAA
>JAYTIA010000149.1:0-2172 GCA_043732145.1 Saprospiraceae bacterium | reverse complement strand
TCCTAAACATCCGGAAATTTTTATTATCGGCGATGACGGCAGTGCGGAGGTAACAACCACAAGCGGACAAGTTTTTTCAGAAGTAGATGTTCCGACTTCTCAATTTTATCACGTAAGCGTGGATAATGAATTCCCGTATCACTTATATGGTGCGCAACAAGATAATTCGAGTATCAGAATCAAAAGCAGAAACGTAGAAAATTTTGCTATCAATAGAGGAGATTGGGAAGCATTGAACTCCGGCGAATCCGGTTATGTAGTTTCAGACCCGACAAATGCCGATATTATTTACGGGGGCAGTTACATGTCGGATTTACAAAAAATGACTTTGAGTAAAAATAGTACACAAAATGTTTCGCCCAATCCGATTACTTATTTGGGTGCCGGTGCCGAAGATATGAAATACCGTTTTCAATGGACATATCCGATTGTCTTTTCTCCACATGATCCGAAAACGATGTATATCACTTCACAATTCGTTCATAAAACAACTAACGCCGGACAAAGTTGGGATATTATCAGTCCGGATTTAACACGAGCCGATACAAACACGATTAAATCATCGGGCGGAGAAATTACGAAAGACAATACCGGTGCAGAAACTTTTGCAGATATTTTTACTTTCGCAGAATCACCCGTTAAACGCGGCGTTTTTTATGCGGGCAGTGATGATGGTTTATTGCACGTAAGTACTGACGACGGAAAAAATTGGACAAAACTGAATATTCCCGGCCTCGGCGATTGGGCTTTGATGTCTATTGTAGAAGCCGGGCATTTTGATGCGGGAACGGCATATCTTGCCGCTAATAGATATAAATTAGACGACTCGAAACCTTATCTTTTTAAAACAAAAGATTTCGGAAAAACTTGGACAAAAATTACAACAGGTTTGCCGGACAATGCGTATTGTCGCGTCATTAGAGAAGACCCAAAACACAAAGGTTTATTATATGCCGGTACTGAAATCGGTATTTATGTCTCTTTCGATGATGGCACACATTGGCATTCACTTCAAAGTAATCTGCCTTTGACACCTATCCATGATCTTCAAATTCAAACACGCGACAATGATTTGTGCGTTGCAACGCACGGACGTGCATTTTGGATTTTGGATAATCTCGCGCCGATTTATCAAATCATGGAAAATGAAAGAGCTGTTACCGCAAGCAACACTTTTTTATTTCAACCTGAAGATGCATATCGCGTAAACGGCGGTGCGTTCAAACTGCCTGCCGATGCACAAGTTGGAGAAAATGCGCCGAACGGTGTCATGTTCAATTATTTTATGAATGAAAAACCGAAAGACGAGTTACAACTGCGCATTTTGAAACCGAATAAAACGGATACAATCATTGCTTACAGTTCAATAAAAGATAAAAAAGGAAAAGCAATTGAAATCAACAAAGATTTTTATCAAAAAGAAAAAGTTGAACGACCGGATATTTTAAATACTCAAGCCGGTTTCAATACTTTTATTTGGGATATGCGTTATGCTGATGCAACAGATTTAGAAGGTACGCCGGCATTGATGTGGGCAGGTTCGGTTGTTGGTCCGAAAGTTGCACCTGGCGATTATATCGCGCAGTTAGTACTCGGTAAAGATGTAGTTCAAACCGTCAATTTTAAAATTTTGAAAGATCCGCGTGTGGAGGCATCTATTGCAGATTTAGAAGAAAATACAGCCCTTCAAGTAAAAGTGCGCGATAAAGTTGCCGAAGTTCATAAAACCGTAAACGATTTACGCAAAGTACGAAAACAAACGAACGATTATTTAGAAACAGTGAAAGATACTGTTTTTAAAAAGGAAGTAGAACTCATCAGTAAACCGATGTTGGAAAAATTGCAAAAAGTTGAAGATGAACTCGTTCAACACAAAGCCAAAGCACCGCAAGATTTATTGGCATTACCGATTCGTTTAAATGATAAAATGGCAGGCATTGCAAATTATTTGTCTTCCGGCGAAACAAAACCAACGAAGCAAGCATACGAAGCTTATAACGAAACAGCACCGTTGATTGATAAACAAATTGGTACGCTCAAAAGAATTATAGAAGAAGATGTACCGAAGTTCAACAATGTTACGGCAACGAAAAAAAGTTCTGTAATATTAATCAATCAGTAGTCAAGTCGGTTGATCATAAAGCTTAAAAGGTATTTACTCGGGTTCTCTAC
>JAYTIA010000148.1:0-15044 GCA_043732145.1 Saprospiraceae bacterium | reverse complement strand
CTTGCCCGGCAACGGCAGCATCACCGTGAATCATAATAGGTAGTATACGACTGAAATTACTTTCATAAAGTAAATTCGCTTTTGCGCGTGCGAAACCGAGCATTACGGCATCAACAGCTTCTAAGTGCGACGGATTTGGCAACAATTTTAAGTAAACGGTTTTACCGCTTGGTGTCGGTACTTGCGAAGAAAAACCTAAATGATACTTAACATCGCCACTGCCGTAACTGATAACAGGCACGTTTTCGTCAAATTCGTTGAAGACATTTTCATAAGTTTTTCCCAAAATATTTGTCAAAACATTCAACCTTCCGCGATGCGCCATACCGATAATGACTTCATCTACTTCATCTGCCGCACCGGCGTTAATGATGCTGTCTAAAGCAGGAATTGTTGTTTCACCGCCTTCGAGAGAGAAACGTTTTTTACCGACAAATTTTTTACCCAAAAATTCTTCCAAACCCGTAGCTTCGTTGAGTTTTTCGAGGATACGCTTTTTTTTGTCAATAGAAAAACCAAACCCAGGCGTTAAAGGCATCGTTTCAATGCGCTCGCGCAACCACAATCTTTCTGCATGATGTTCTATATGACTGTATTCGAAACCGATATGTGCGCAATAAATTTTGTCAAGTTTATCAACGATTTGTTGCAGCGTCGCATTTTTTAAACCGATGGCACTGCCGGCAGAGAAAGTATTATTGAGTTCGTTCTCTAAATCAAACTCGCTTAAATCTAAATGCGGATAACGTTCTTTACGTTTCTTTAAAGGATTAGTATCCGATTTTAAATGTCCGCGATGACGATAAGCATCAATTAGCATCATCACAGCAATTTCTTTTTTTAATTGACTTTCGGATATTTGACTTACTGACGAAAGAGTTGATTTTCCATTATCAGTATTTCCGTTCTCAGTATGTCCGTCACCGGAAGCATACTCAAAACCTTTGAAAAAATTTGCCCAAGATGGGTCAATAGATTCCGGTGATTTTTTATAATCATTATACAAATTTTCAACAAAAGCCGGATGTGCATTGCTGATATAGGAAAATTGATTGGTCATGATCAATTAAAATTACGGATGAGAATAAATGGCTGCGTTTTAAGTAAAACATATATCGTTTTAAAAAACTAACGTTGAGCAGTAAATAATGTTTTAAAAAGTGCGTAAAGATAATAAGTTTAGTCGGTTAGTCGGTTAGTTTTTTACTCAAAATTTATTTTTCTATGAAAGAGTCGGCAATAATTTCAAGCTAAATTAAATCCGTGAGTAACCGATCGACGGACTAACCGACCAACCTATTTTTGCGCCAAATCACTTATTAAAACCGAAACCTTTGCGTCATCTTTTTTACGAATTAAGATGCGCCTGTTACCGTCAATTTTAGCATAAACCGGATCATTCGGATTTTTTTCAAGTTTTATGAAACCTTTGCCGTACCATTTTTCCATGAGTTGCAGTACATCAGGCAATAATTTATCTGAATTATAATCGGTTGAGAAAGGGAAATATGAATCGTATTGGAAAGTAATCGGCATTTCTTTCACTTTATTTTGTGTATTAAAAACCGGGAAAAAATACATTTTAGCCGGTGCCTGCATTTCCTGTTTGTCTAATGGATGTTCAACAGCTTTACTTTCTCCAACGGCTTGCAATAAAATTTTTTGGTGGTTGAGTTCAAGACATTCTTTAAAAAAAGTTTCCGCAGACATATTCAATCGCAGGGTCCAAAAAAGCGAATCGTTACGCACACCGCGTGCCGTTTCTCGTGCTAACATTTTATCGTAATCGGATTGACACGCCATAAAAATAAAAGCGATACATACGCTCACAAAAAGAAAAGTTTTTTTCATCATTTTATATTTTTGAATGGACAATGGACGATGGACAATAAACGATGGACAATAGCAAAAACAAAAATTTTCTTGTGTTATCCATCGTCTATTGTCCATCGTCCGTCGTCCATTATTTACATTTTTCCGTGAAACTTTAACAAATGTTTTGGTATTTTTTCGTTAAAAATGCACAAAGTTAAAGTTTTCAGACGTTTTTCGCCGGCTTCAAACAAAATTTTTATCGGATTGTGTATGTAACCGTTATCGGCAAACAATTGCAATTGTTGATTTTTGGATGGAAAACGAAAATATAATAACTCTTCTTCGGTTTGTGGAACAGGTAAATCGCCGTAACCTTCTTCTTCCAAAAAGGATTTTATCATATCTAAACTTGCCTGTAAATTTCTGCCCGAAAATTTAATTTGATATTGCCATCCATCGCTGATACCGTCTTCGTAACGACTACCTTCGACTGGAAAATCTTCTTTAATCATAAAAATTTAATTGACAGTAGATAATTGACAATTGACAACGCCGATAATTATTTTTTGATTGTCAATTGTGCATCGTCAACTGTCCATTGTCCGGTGTTTTATGAACGACAAAAGTAAGCCTCGTAATTTGTAATTCGTAATTCGTAATTGATTTTGTATTTTTGATAAATAATTTGAAAATATGAACTTATAAAAGTTTATTTTTACGGCTGAAAATAAAATAATAAATTCAATAAAAATGGCAAATCCGGGAGATAAACAACTCAAAACTGAACAAGATGAGTTTTTAGAAAAGTTAAACGCAATTGTTGCTGAATCGGGTATCGAAACACAATCCATCTTACAAACGATTGCGAACGCGCCACAAGATGTACTTACATACGGCGAAAAATTGGCGGATAAAGTCGCCTCATTTGGCGGCAGTTGGAAATTTATTATACTTTTCGGCAGTGTAATTGTGGTTTGGATAGCCGCCAATGCACTTATTCTCGGTAGCAAATCATTTGACCCATATCCATTCATTCTTTTGAATTTAGTTTTAAGTTGTTTGGCAGCATTGCAAGCACCGATAATTATGATGAGTCAGAACAGACAAGCCTCAAAGGATAGAAAACAAGCGGACAGTGATGCTATCGTCAATTTAAAAGCAGAAATCGCTGTCAGAAGATTGAGTGAAAAAGTAGATTTATTGATGAAAGAGCAAATGTCTTATTTCTTCGAAATGGAAAAAAAACAATTGGATATGCTCACTCGTCTTGAAAAACACGCAGAATTTGTAGAGAAAAAACTACCTTAGTAATTTTTAATTTTTAATGGTTAATTTTTAATGGTTAATTGAATTTTTCAATTAACCATTAATAATTAAAAATTAACCATTAACAACTAACCATTAACAACTAACCATTAACAACTAACCATTAACCATTAACCATTAAAAAAATGCCTCTGATAACAAACTCCACGTACAAAGCACCATTTATTTTTCGCAATGCACACTTGAACACATTGTATCCGGCACTTTTTCGAAAAATAAGAAACTTTGAAACGCAAAACGAGCGCGAAGAATTGCCGGACGGCGATTTTATTGATGTCGAATGGTTGCGTCAAAACTCAAAAAAATTGTTAATTTGTTTGCATGGTTTGGAGGGAAGTGCGAAGAAACACTATATACAAGGTAGCATGAAACTTTTTGCGCAAAACGGTTTCGATGCACTTGCTTTGTATTTCAGAAGTTGCAGCGACGAACTTAATCGTTTATTGCCGAGTTACCACAGCGGTTTTACGCAGGACTTGGACTTTATGATAAAAAAAATTACCGCGCAAAAAATTTATTCTGAAATTATTATCGTTGGTAACAGCGTTGGCGGAAATATCGCGCTGAAATACGCCGGCGAACAGGGTAGTAGCATTGCACCGGAAATAAAAAAAATTATTGCTTTTTCTGTACCGATTTGGTTGGGTTCGTGCGATGTAGAAATTTCAAAGTGGTACAACCGACTTTATCTCAATAATTTTATGCGCACCATGCGCAAAAAAGCAATAGCGAAAGATAAACTCTTTCCGAATATTTTGAATATAGAAAAAATAAAAACCGCGAAATTTTTTGCAGACTATGACAATCATTTCACCGCACCACTCAACGGTTATAAAGATGCCGCCGAATATTACGCCGCCGCGTCGTGCGCACCCTATCTCGAAAAAATTACAATTCCTACACTTCTCGTCAATGCTTTAGACGATACTTTTCTTTCACTTGACTCTTTCCCGCGTGAATTGGCGCAACGCAGTAAAACTTTTTTCTTGGAAACGCCTGCACACGGCGGTCATCTCGGTTTTATGTCGCCCGATAAAAATAATTTTTTGTGGACGGATAAACGCGCTTTACAATTTGCGTTGACGGGTGTTTAAATGTTGGTGATTGATTTCTCGCCCAAAAAAAATTTCGCGCACAAAAATTTTCAAAAAAAATTTGCGCGCGAAAAAATTTTCAAAAAAATTTGCTCAAAAAAAGATTCGCGAAAAAATTTTCAATAAAAAATTTACGCGTGAAAAATTTTTCAAAAAAATTCGTATGATTTTTTTTTGAAAAATTATTAGGAATATATTGTCATTTATTTTAAAAGAATCAATGCTTCTTTACATACGCTAATCCTCTAATACAAATTTTATTGGCAAAGTGTAATGACAAGAAATTTTTCTATTAGCATCAATGTTGTTTCCTTCAAAAAAATATTTTATTTTTTTTTCAAAACAGTTTGCACAACCGGAAAATAAGATTACTTTTGCACCGCCAATTAAAAGAGATATGGCTTGTTTATAAATCGTTTGACACATGAATCAGAAAATTCGTATTAAGCTGCAATCGTATGACCATAATTTGGTAGATAAATCTACCGAAAAAATTATCAAAACGGTTAAGTCAACTAATGCTGCGGTGGTAGGACCCATTCCTTTACCGACAGAAAAACAAATTTACACGGTGTTGCGTTCTCCACACGTTAATAAAAAAGCGCGTGAACAATTTCAATTATTAACACACAAACGTTTAATTGAAATTTATTCACCGAATCCTAAAACCGTTGACGCTTTATCGAAATTAGATTTGCCAAGCGGGGTGGATATTCAAGTGAAATTGATGTAAGATTTTAGTCGGTTAGTCGGCTGCTCTTTTAGTCGGTTAGTCAAAATGTAAGTTTTTCGCTTTACGGCGTTTATAATAAAAAAAAGGCTTTTTAACTGAACAGGTCGAAATAAAATTCGAAACCGATCGGTGTTTGTCGCTAAGTTTTTCTCTAAAACAAAAGTATCAAGCCTCTTCTCTGCGAAGTTTTTTGATACGCGATTAGCACTCTCAAAGTGTACAGTTTCCACGTCTTATTTATTTTCTTCTTAAAAAATTTAATAGTGAACGGTCTAATTGGTAAAAAAGTCGGGATGACATCCATCTTTGACGAAAAGGGAAACTCTATCGGAGTTACAGCGGTAGAATTGGGTCCGAATACAGTGACACAAGTAAAAACTAAAGACGGTGCCGATAAATACGATGCTATTCAATTAGCTTTCGGTACAGCAAAAGAAAAAAATACATCGAAAGCGATGTTGGGTCACTTTAAAAAAGCAGGTGTTGCAGGTGCGCACAAAGAAGTAGCAGAATTTAGAGATTCAACACTTGCAAAACAAGTCGGTGATTTAATTCATGCCGCCGATATTTTTAAAGAAGGTGATTTGGTTCAAGTTACAGGCACATCAAAAGGTAAAGGTTTTCAAGGCGTTGTAAAACGTCACGGATTTGCCGGTGTTGGCGAGTCAACACGCGGACAACACAATCGCGCTCGTGCGCCGGGTTCTATCGGTGCATCTTCTTTCCCATCAAAAGTATTTAAAGGTATGCGCATGGCGGGTCGTATGGGTGGTGATACAATTACTACAAAGGGACTGAAAGTAGTAAAAATTTTGGAAGAACATAATATTGTTTTATTGAGAGGAGCTGTTCCGGGTCACACGAACGGGTATGTTATTGTAGAAAAAAAATAAATTCGATTGACAATGATTTTAGATATTCATAGCATTAACGGTGCAAAAACCGGCAGAACAGTAGATTTGCCGGAAGATATTTTCGGTATCGAACCGAATGAGCATACCGTTTATTTAGCAGTAAAACAATATTTAGCACACCAACGTCAAGGTACGCACAAATCGAAAGAACGTAGCGAGTTGAGTGGTTCTACACGTAAATTGTTCAAACAAAAAGGTACGGGTGGTGCGCGTCGCGGTGATATTAATTCACCTTTATTATATGGTGGTGCGCGTGTTTTCGGTCCGAAACCGCATTTATACAATATCAAACTTAACAAGAAAGTAAAAATATTGGCACGTAAATCGGCATTATCGGCAAAAGCGAAAGCCGGTTCCATTATGGTAATAGAAGATTTTACGTTGGAAGCACCTAAAACAAAAATTTTCGCCGGGTACATGAAAGCTCTCGGTATCAACGGTGAGAAAGCGGTAGTTGTAACGGCAGAGAACGATCAAATGTTGATGAAATCAAGTCGCAATCTTCCGAACATTCAATTATCTCGTGCAGTAGATTTGAATACTTATCAAATCATGAACGCCGGAAAATTGGTGATTTCTGAAAACTCTATAGAAAAAATAAAAGAAACTTTAGCATCGAATTAATAAGAGCAAAGTATTTCTAAAAATAAATAAAGCGTAAGCACAATTTAAAGATAATGTCAAATCAAATTCTTCTTCGCCCGCTTCTTACGGAAAAAACCGAAAAGCTTCGCAATGATAAAAATCATTCGATTTATACTTTTGTGGTAGCAAAATCGGCGAACAAAATTGAAATAGGTAAAGCAGTTGAAGCTATGTTCAACGTTTCTGTAGCTACGGTAAATACAGCAATCGTACCCAGTAAAGCTAAATCACGTTCTACACGTACAGGTGTTGTCCGCGGTTCAAGATCCGGTTACAAAAAAGCCTACATAAAATTAATTGCAGGCGAAAAAATTGATTTGTTTGATGATGAAAATGCAGGAGAATAATTATTAGTTTTTAGTTTTTGGTTGTTAATGCTTATCAATATAGTAACTAACAATTAACAACTAATAGCTAACAACTATAAAGATTTTTTTAATAAGCTAATAATTTTCGACAGATATGCCGATTCGTAAATATAGTCCGACAACGCCGACGTTACGCACAAGACAAACAAATGCGTTCGCGGAGATTACTACAAACAAACCTCAAAAGTCATTAACTGTGGGTTTGTCTGCATCCGGTGGAAGGAACTCCGTAGGTCACATGACAGTACGCTATCGTGGCGGCGGACATAAAAGAAAATACCGTATCATTGATTTTCAACGCATTAAAGACGATTTGTCTGCAACAGTTAAAACAATCGAATACGATCCGAATCGTTCAGCTTTCATTTGTTTGATTGAATATACGGACGGAGAAAAAAGTTACATCATTGCACCGAAAGGTTTGAAAGTGGGCGATACAGTTAAAAGCGGTAAAGGCGTTTCTGCCGATATCGGTAACACTATGTTGCTTTCCGAATTACCGTTAGGTGTTCAGGTTCATAATATTGAAATGGTGCCGGGCAGAGGCGGTGTATTAGCTCGTTCTGCGGGAACTTATGCAACGCTTGCAGGTAAAGAAGGTAAATATGCGATTTTGAAAATGCCTTCGGGTGAAGTACGTCGTATCTTATTAACTTGTCGCGTAACTGTTGGGGAGGTTTCTAACTCTGACCACAACTTACAAGTGATGGGTAAAGCCGGAGCAAACCGTTGGAGAGGTCGTCGTCCGCACAACCGTGGTGTAGTAATGAATCCGGTGGATCACCCAATGGGTGGTGGTGAAGGTCGTGCAAGTGGCGGCCAGCCGCGTTCAAGAGCAGGGCTATATGCGAAAGGTTTGAAAACACGTAATCCGAACGCACGCTCAAACAATTTGATCGTTTCTCGCCGTAAAACAGGAAAAGCGAAATAATTAAGAATTAAGAATTGAGAATTAAGAATTAAGAATTTTAGTGCGCTATCTTTTTAATTTTTGTTCTTGCTTTCTCTAATTTTTAATTTTTAATTTTAAATTATTAATTGAAAAGATATGCCTCGTTCAATAAAAAAAGGTCCTTATATATTTCACAGGTTGCTTGAAAAAGTAACGGCTATGAAAGCAAGTGCTAAGAAATCTGTCATAAAAACTTGGTCTCGTGCTTCGATGATTAGTCCGGATATGGTTGGTTTAACGATAGCCGTGCATAATGGTAAAACATTTGTGCCGGTATTCGTAACAGAAAATATGGTAGGACACAAACTGGGTGAGTTTTCGCCGACCCGTAATTTCAGAGGTCACTCCGGAAACCGTAAAAAATAATTGTCTTATAAGTTCCTAAATAATAAGTAAAAGTTATGGAAGCTTCAGCAAGTTTGAGAGGTTGTCCGATGTCGGCGCGAAAAATGCGTTTGGTTGTGGATAATATCAGAGGAAAAAATGTAAACGACGCCATCAATATTTTGCGTTATACGAATAAAGAAGCAGCAATATGGCTTCATAAATTGTTACTATCCGCAGTTGCAAACTGGGAGTATAAAACGGAACAAGATGCGGCTGAACATGATTTGTATATCAAGACAGCATTCAGCGATGCTGCTACGATGCTCAAACGTTTTCAACCGGCACCGCAAGGTCGTGCGCACCGTATTTTAAAACGCACGAATCACGTTACATTAGTCGTTGCTAATAAGAAAGCATTGGCAAATGAAACGACTCCGGCAGTTTCAAAAGCAAAAGCGTAAGACAAAAAAACTTAAATTTCATCACTAATTATATTGTAAGGCCAAGATTTAAACGGTCGCAACAACATGGGTCAAAAAGCAAATCCGATAAGTAATAGATTAGGCATCATTCGCGGTTGGGAATCTAATTGGTTCGGTGGTCGCGATATGGCAGCAAAAGTGGTAGAAGATGAAAACATCAGAAGCTACCTCAAAGCACGTATCAACAAAGGTGGAGTGGCGCGTATAATCATCGAACGCCAACTTAAACGCGTAACTGTTACTATTCAAACCTCTCGTCCGGGGATTATCATTGGTAAACAAGGGCAAGAAGTGGATAGAATTCGTGAAGAATTAAGAAAATTAACTTCAAAAGATGTTCAAATCAATATTTATGAAATTAAAAAACCGGAATTAGACGCGGCAATTGTTGGCGATACTATCGCAAAACAAATTGAGGGTCGTGCTAACTATCGTCGCGCAATCAAAATGGCAATTCAGTCAACGATGCGTATGGGTGCTGAAGGTATTAAAGTGCGTATCGGCGGACGTTTGGCAGGTGCAGATATGGCGCGTTCGGAAGAATTTAAAGAAGGCAGAACGCCGTTGCATACTTTTCGTGCCGATATTGATTACGCTAATGTTGAAGCGCAAACAGTATATGGTAAATTAGGTATCAAAGTTTGGATATGTAAGGGTGAAGTTTTCGGTAAACGTGACTTATCGCCACTTACAGCAGAAGAAACTAAATTAACACAACGCGGAACGAACGATCGCAGAGACAATCGCGGTGACAGAGATGGCGGCGGTAGAGATAATCGCGGAGAGGGTAGAGGCGATCGCAGAGGTGGTGGCGGTGGCGACAATCGCGGCGGTGGTGGCGGTAATAATCGCGGACCCGGCGGTGGTGCAGGCGGCAATAATCGCGGACCCGGCGGTGGCGGCGGCAATCGCGGCGGCGGTGCAGGTGGCGGCAATCGCGGACCCGGCGGACCAAAAAGATAAAAAAATAATCAGAAATGATGAAGAGTGAATGATGGATAATGAATTGTAAGATAAATTGTCATCAAACATTTAAAAAAATAATTCAAGCATAAAATCATGTTACAACCTAAGAGGACGAAATATAGAAAAATGCAAAAAGGTCGGAATACCGGCATAGCATGGAAAGGCAGTACAGTCTCGTTTGGTACATTTGCTTTAAAGTCATTAGATCTGTCACGTATTACGAGTCGTCAAATTGAATCTGCACGTATTGCCATCACGCGTCACATGAAACGTGAAGGTAAAGTTTGGTGCTTAATTTTTCCGGACAAACCCGTAACCGCAAAACCGGCAGAGGTGCGTATGGGTAAAGGTAAAGGTGCTGTTGATCATTGGGTAGTGCTCATCCAACCAGGTCGGATTCTATTTGAAATTGACGGGGTAACTGATGAAGTAGCTATTGAAGCGTTGCGTCTCGGTGCGCAAAAATTGCCGGTACACACAAAAACAGTTACGCGTCCGGATTATGTAATGAGCGTTTAATTCAGGATTTTATATCCATAAAAAATTCATCTCTGATGACAAAGAATAAATTAAATTTAACGGGTTTGAGCGAAGACGAACTTGACGGTCAATTAACGGTACTTGAAAATGAGTTGCATAAATTGCATTTCGAAAAAGGTATTCGCGGTACAACTGACCACAGTGAGTTTAAAAAGAAACGCAGAGATATTGCGCGTATATTGACCGAATCTACGAAAAGAGAATTGGCTACATTCACGCCTGAAGATTTAGAAATGCGTTCACGTATTCGCGCTCGTCGTGCGCGTAACAAAAAGAAATAAAATAGTTCTCAAATTCACAACGTAATATTCATATTATCATGAGTGAGGAAAAGGAAAGAAATTTAAGAAAAACAAGAACGGGTGTTGTCTCAAGCAGTACGAGAGAAAAAACGATTACCGTTAAAGTTGAACGTCGTGTACCGCATCCGATGTATGGAAAATACGTGAAAGTAACTAAAAAATTTCACGCACATGACGAAGCTAATACTGCCGGTGTCGGTGATACTGTTACCATTATGGAAACACGTCCGCTTAGCAAAACTAAAAGATGGCGTTTAATAGAGGTTGTTCAGAAAGCGAAATAGTGTCTTAATTAAGAATTAGGAATTAAGAATTAAGAATTCAAAGCCGACAATTAAGTTTCAAGTGAATATAAACTTAATTTTCAATTTTCAATTTTCAATTTCAATTCCTCTAATTCTTAATTCTTAATTCTTAATTATTAATTAATAATGATACAGTCAGAATCAAGATTAAGAGTAGCAGATAACAGCGGAGCCAAAGAAGTTTTGTGCATTCGCGTTTTAGGCGGCTCTCGCCGTCGTTATGCTTCCGTCGGAGACAAAATTGTAGTTTCCGTTAAAGATGCTTCGGCAGGCGGGAATATAAAAAAAGGTGCGGTATCAAAAGCAGTTATCGTGCGCACAAAAAAAGAAATTCGCCGTAAAGACGGTTCTTATATTCGTTTCGACGACAACGCTTGCGTTTTATTGAATAACGCCGATGAACCGCGTGGTACCCGTATTTTCGGACCTGTGTGCAGAGAGTTGCGCGATAAGGATTACATGAAGATTATCTCTTTAGCACCGGAAGTTCTATAAAGCAATTAAAAATTAAGAACTAAAAATTAAGAATTAAAAATTAATTCTTGAAAATTAACTCTTAAAAACCATTCGACTCAGTTTTGTTTCTTAATTATTAATTATTAATTATTAATTATTAATTATTTAAAGTAATGGGAAAGAAAAGATTTGCTCGCAAGCTGCATATTAAATCGGGTGATAAAGTTCAAGTTATTGCCGGAGAAAGTAAGGGATCGGTGGGTACAATCACTAAAGTTTTTGTTGAAGATTATCGCGCTCTTATAGAGGGTGTTAATATGGTGACGAAACACAGAAAACCTACGCAACAAGGAGAAAAAGGTGAGCGCGTTCAGATGGAAGCGCCTATACATATTTCCAATTTAATGTTGGTAGATCCAACCACTAACAAACCTACACGCGTTGGTCGTCGTGTTGAAGACGGTAAATTAGTGCGTTATTCAAAGAAATCAAATCAAACGATTAAGTAATGAGTTACGTTCCGCGTTTAAAAGAAAAATTTAATAAAGAAGTCACGAGTAATTTGAAAGCGCATTTTCAGTACAAATCTGTGATGCAAGTACCGAGACTTACGAAAATCTGTATCAATCAAGGCGTTGGTGCAGCTACTCAAGATAAAAAATTGATTGACGTAGCGATGAACGAAATGACAACGATCGCAGGTCAGAAAGCAGTGCCGACAAAATCACGCAAAGCGATTTCAAACTTCAAATTGCGCGAAGATATGCCCATTGGTGTTCGTGTAACTTTGCGCGGCGATCGTATGTACGAATTTTTAGACCGTTTTATTACCGTTTCACTACCGCGTGTACGGGATTTCAAAGGTATCAACGACAAAAGTTTTGACGGACGCGGCAACTACTCTTTAGGTATTACCGAACAAATCATCTTTCCTGAACTTGAGATTGATAAAATCAGCAAAATTCAAGGTATGGATATCACGTTCGTTACGAATGCTAAGTCGGATATAGAAGCCTTAGAGTTGTTAAAACAATTAGGTTTGCCTTTCAAAAAGCAAACTAAAATTGTTGAAACGGCAACTGCCGAAGCTGTTGCTAATTAATTGAAGTGCGTTCATTTCGTTGTAAATAAATAATAGTTGAAAGTAATTCGGCTTAAAAAAATATCTAAATCAAATGGCTAAAAAGTCCATTATAGCAAGAGGAAAAAAACGTGAGCGCATGGTAGCAAAATATGCCGTCTTACGTGACAAGTTAAAAGCAGAAGGTAATTACGAAGAATTGGACAAATTACCGCGCAACAGTTCAAAAGTACGTTTGCACAACCGTTGCCAAATCACCGGTCGTCCGAAAGGGTACATGCGCAAATTTGGTATCAATCGTTATCTATTCCGCATTATGGCGGTTCAAGGGAAATTACCGGGTGTTACAAAAGCATCTTGGTAAAAGCCAAAAACAACCGGGTCGAATATATTGTTCGTCGTCCGAGTTAAAAAATTAAATCTAAAAACGTTACTCTTCTTTATAAAGATGGCAGTTACAGATCCAATAGCTGATTACCTTACACGCATCCGAAATGCTCAGATGGCAGGTCACAGTATCGTAGAGATACCGGCTTCTAACATGAAAAAACGTATCACCGAAATCTTATATGATCAGGGATACATTCTTAAGTACAAGTACGAAGATGTACCGGGTAAATCCGGGCTTATCAAAATAGCCTTGAAGTACGACGCACAATCGAAAGAACCGGTGATCCGCGAATTAAAACGCGTCTCACGACCGGGATTACGCCAATACCGTAAATCTTCGGAAGTGCCGCGCGTCATCAACGGTTTAGGTATAGCAATTATGTCAACATCGAAAGGTGTTATCACCGACAAAGAAGCACGTCATTTGAACGTCGGTGGAGAACTTTTATGTTACGTCAGCTAACTAAATTTTCGACAGTTTTTGTTTGAACAACTATTTTTTGAATTATCTTTAAAGAATCATATACGATGTCACGTATCGGAAAAATGCCAATAACGCTTCCAGAAAAAGTAGGCGTTGAAATCAGTAAAGGCAATTTAGTTACTGTTAAAGGACCTAAAGGTACGCTTACGCAACAAGTGGATAAAGATATCACTGTTGCAGTTGAAGGTACAGAAATTCATGTCACTCGCCCGACGGATCAAAAAAGACATCGCGCTTTGCATGGTTTATATCGTGCGCTTGTAGCTAATATGGTAAAAGGTGTGAGCGAAGGTTATAAAGCTACTTTAGAACTTGTCGGTGTCGGTTACAAAGTGGAAACGAAAGAAGGTCGTTTACTTTTTACTTTAGGTTTTTCTCACCCTATTGAAATGGTTTTGCCGCCCGAAATTAAATGGGAGACAAAAATGGAAAAAGGTTCGCCTCCTACTATTCTTCTTAGTTCTTTCGACAAGCAATTATTAGGATCGGTTTGTGCTAAAATCAGAACGTTCCGCACACCTGAACCTTACAAAGGTAAAGGTATCAAATTCCAAGGCGAAGTGTTGCGCAGAAAAGCAGGTAAAACTGCGGGCGGTAAAAAATAGTATTTATAAAGTTGTCTTCAGTGTGAAACTATTTTTCACGCGTTACAATCAAATTAAGTTATCATGAAATTGACAGTAAAAGAGCAACGCGCTCGTATTCATAGAAGAATCCGTAAAAAAGTAATGGGTACATCCGAACGTCCGCGTTTGTCTGTATTCAGAAGCTGTAAAGGTATTTATTGTCAATTGATTGACGATCTTGCCGGACATACAATCGCGGCAGCAACACACAAAGAAGCTGAAAAACAAACAAAAACACAACAAGCTCAAACAGTAGGTACTTTAATTGCTGAAAAAGCGAAAGCTGCCGGTGTTGTAAAAGTTGTTTTCGATAGAGGAGGTTTTTTATATCACGGTCGTATCAAAGCATTAGCCGATGCAGCGCGTGAAGGTGGTTTAGAATTCTAATTTTTTTAAAAATAAAGATAAAGTAAAAAATAGCATTCATGGCAAAGGAAGTTCAAAAATCGCAAGCGGAAAAAGAAGCATCGGAATTTAAAGAGAAAATGGTAGCTCTCAACCGCGTTGCTAAAGTAACAAAAGGTGGTCGTACTTTCAGCTTCGCTGCTATTGTAGTTGTCGGTGACGGCAAAGGACAAGTTGGACAAGGCTTGGGTAAAGCACGTGAAGTATCTGAAGCAATTAATAAAGCTGTTGAAGATGCGAAAAAGAATTTGATAAAAGTGCCGGTCATTAAAGGTACGATTCCGCACTCAGCTTTAGGTAAATATGGTGCGGGCAAAGTTTTAATTAAACCGGCATCTGAAGGTACAGGCGTTATTGCCGGTGGTGCTATGCGTGCCGTTTTAGATATGGCAGGTGTACACAACGTTTTGGCAAAATCTCAAGGTTCTTCGAATCCGCACAATGTTGTTAAAGCGACTATTCATGCGCTTTCACAACTTAGAACACCGCAACAAGTTGCTAAAACAAGGCATATTTCAATCGAAAAAGTTTTCAACGGATAAATTAGCGATTTTCGATTTTCGATTTTCGATTTTCGAGTATCCAATTGTTAATTGATTTTATTAATCGAAAATCGAAAATTTTTAAATAAAATGGAAAAAGTAAAAATTACGCTTGTTAAAAGTGTTATCGGTCGTCCGAAAGATCAGAAAGGTACTGTAACTGCATTAGGCATCAAAAAAATGCATCAAACAGTTATTAAAGATGCTAACCCACAAATTTTGGGTATGGTAGCTAAAGTGGCGCATCTTTTGAAGATTGAAAAAATTGAGGAGTCGGCGACAGTTTAAAAA
>JAYTIA010000147.1:0-2177 GCA_043732145.1 Saprospiraceae bacterium | reverse complement strand
CTGCAATAATTTTTATGCTTCATGCGAGCGTGTTTTTCAACCGATGCTCGAAGGCAAACCGATTGTGGTTTTGTCGAACAATGATGGTTGTGTGGTAGCACGTTCGAACGAATCAAAAGTATTGGGTATTCCGATGGGTGTGCCGTTGTTTAAAATTCGCGATTTAATTCGCCAACATGATATAAAATACTTTTCGTCGAATTACCAACTTTATGGCGATATGTCGGCGCGAGTTATGAATATTTTACAATCTTGTTGTAATGATATTGAAATCTATTCTATTGATGAAGCCTTCTTAAAACTTAATTTTTACCACGGTGATGAAGCGTCTAATGTTGAATTTTGTAGTAAAATTCGGAAAAAAATAAAAAAATTTACGGGTCTTCCGGTGTCGGCAGGTATTGGACCAACAAAAACATTGGCAAAATTAGCCAATTATATTGCAAAAAAAAATCCTCAAGTAAAGGGCATATTCTCTTTAACAAATATTTCGAAACATGAAACAATTTTAAATAAAATTTCGGTAGGGGAGGTGTGGGGCATTGGCAGAGCGCACGAGCAACGCTTGCAAAACGCCGGTATAAAAACTGTTTGGGATTTGTGCAATGCACCGGAAAATTGGATTAAAAAAGAGATGAATGTAGTTGGTTTGCGCACCGTAAAAGAGTTAAAAGGTTTTCCGTGTTATCAACTCGAGCCGCCCGAAACATTGAGACAAAACATCGTTGTATCGCGATCGTTTCAAAAGGATGTTTCAGATATTTCCCAACTCGAAGAAGCTATTGCGAATCATGCGACGCGCCTCGGCGAAAAATTGCGCGGGTTTAATTTGCGCGTCAATGTGGTTACTGTATTTTTGGTACACAATCGTTTTAAAGAAAAAATAAATAATGTTCAGAGCAGTTATCTATCTAAAAGTGTTGAATTGCCGATGCCCACTGCCGATACAGTAAGCATTATTAAAGTCGCCACTCAAATAATTACAGATTTATATCAAAAAGGCTTTAGTTTTAAAAAAACAGGCATTATGGCGAGTGATTTGCGTAATAATAATTTTTTACAAACCAATTTATTCGCCGATACAGAGGATGCTTTGCGGCGTGAAAGTTTAATGAGAATAGTGGATAAGATTAATCATAAAATGGGTAAATCAACCGTACAGTTTTGTACTGCCATGCGCACAGAAAAAAAAGATTGGGGTTTAAAATCAGAATTTATTTCTCCGTGTTTTACCACTGCTTGGAGTGAAATTTTGACGATTAATGTTGGTTGAATCAACCGTTACCAATCACTTAAAAGTATTTTCAAAAACTATATTGAATTGCCATTTATTATTTAATCATTAACCACTAACTCTTAACAGTTAACCATCCACCATTGCTTTCACCCCCATTTTAGAAAGTTCGTGTACACCGTTAATCAAACCGGCGAAACGCGGGTCGGTAGTGGCACCCGACTTCCAACGCGCATAAATTTGTTGCATGATGGCGGCATTTTTAAACAAGCCGAAAACATAATAAAAGTTAATGTCGGTGAGATCGCGGCCGGTTTTTTGTCCGTAACGCTCAATTACTTCTTGGCGCGTAAGGCAACCATCAATCCAGGTCAGATTAAATTGTTTTGTGAATGGTGCATCGGATTTTTCGCACCAATACGCCAATGCCGCGCCTAAATCCATGAGCGGGTCGCCGACGGTGGACATTTCCCAATCGAGAACACCAATTAGCTTTGGGCTTTGAGTTTTGAGTTTTGAGCTGTCAGGTTGCTCATCGCTCGTTGCTAAAGGCTCAAAGCTAAAAACTACATTATCAAACTTATAATCGTTGTGCAAAAAAGTAGGGGCTTGCAGTCGTGGCGTGAATTGCATCATCCAATTCGCAATCGTTTTCATATCGGCGATATCATCTGTTTGCGCTTGTTCGTAACGTTTTATCCAACCCGATACTTGTCGTTGTACATAATTATCTGGTTTGCCGAGTGTGATTAAGCCTGTTTTTTCAATATCTAAACTGTGGAGATGAACAAGATTATCAATCATTTTTTCACTCAAATCGCGCATAATTTCCGAAGTGAGTATTGGATTTTGTGCATCTTTTGCACGAAGAATAATACCGTTCACGCGCTCCATGATATAAAACGGTGCGCCGATAACATCGCCGGTTTCTTCAAAAATAATC
>JAYTIA010000146.1:0-5883 GCA_043732145.1 Saprospiraceae bacterium | reverse complement strand
TTCACCCGGCGATTTCTGAACGTAACCCGTGAAGAGAGAACCACCTGTGAACGATACATTTGAAGCATAAGTTTTTGAGCCATAAATTAAACCGGCTTCAAATTCCGAATTTTTGCGCGTGTATGACACTGTAAGTCCGCCTGCCGCAGAATATGCGACTTCCGACACAGGCAACTCTCTATTATTACTGAAGAAAGAAGTATTAACAAAATCTGTATTGCCGGACATCTGTACACCAATTTGCCAATGTTTTTTACTTTTCATATCGGCTATCGTTAAACGCACGGGCGGGGATACTTCAAGTGTATTATTCAAAGCAAGTACATCGGCATTTAAAGTATTTATCGGAAGTATCGGCGTTATTTGTGCTTCCGCCGCCAAAATAATATCTTCTTGTTGCGTTTTAATATCCGAACTTAAAAAAAGTGCATCCTGTTCATTTATTTTTTCCGAAAGTTTTATTTTCTCGGTACTTAATTCCGAAACATTCAATACTTGAATGGCGGCAATACTATTTTTAGTTTCAAAATTATCAGTCAATTTATTATCGCCGATTGCATTAACAGCAACAGTTTGACTATTCGATAAAACGGGAATTTTGTTTTCTAAAGAAGTTTGAGCCGGTTCGATTTTAATACTACCTTCAATATTAGTGCGATTATCGGCATTCACAATATCATTACTTAAAAAATTACCGGATTTAATTTTAGGCGATGCTGCCGCGAAAATATACGCACTGTCTTTTGGAATAGGGACAACTTGTTTGATTGTCGGATTGCGTTGATGATGCATAGGTGCCGGTCCAAAATTAGTCTCCATAATGTTTATGGTAGATAAAACCGCCAAAAGTAAAACTGCCAACTCAATTACTTTATAGCTTACGATTTTTCCGTACCAAGTAAAATGTTCATCTAATATTTTCGACATTTTATCCCAATGTTCAGGATTAAAACGCGGTTCGGTCTTGCGTAGGTTATCGACAATAGTATCATCGAAACCGACGTCTTTTTTATCTTCGGCATCTAATTTTGCGGCAAACGCGTTCCAATTTGCCGGATTGTAGAGCGGTTCAACGCGATTGAAATTTTCTGCAATTGTCGTATCGAAATTATCATTCAATTTATTGTCTGCCTCTAACTGCGATACAAAAGAGTTCCAATGTAAAGGATTAAATTCAGATTGCGTGGTTTCTATCGTTTTTAAAATATTTTCATCGAAATGATTGTCTTGAGCATCAAGCACGTCAAGTTTTCCCTGCATCAGTATCCAATGCCGGGGATTGTAAGGCACTTTTACGTTATCAAGTGCTTCACGAATTTTATTGTCAAATACATTTTCGTCGAAGGGTTGTTCATTATTTTTCATTGTATTGTCCGTATTTACTCGTTAACATTTCTTGTAATTTTAAGCGCGCTTTCACGAGATTTGAACGGGAAGTACTTTCGGTAATTTCCAATTTCTCGCCCACTTCTTTGTGCGAAAAACCTTCTACCACATATAAATTAAATACAGCTCTGTATGCCGGCGTTAAATTCTGAACGGCAGATAAAATATCTTTTTCAGAACACTTGCTGAGTGCATCGGGAACATCTGAACTCAAGTTAAAAGCAGTATCAATATCATCTGTACGTCGGCGCACTGTTTTTCGATAATAATCAATCGCTGTGTTCACCATAATACGGCGTATCCAAGCATTTAAAGACGTTCCGGGTTGATAAGCCGAAATATATCTGAACACTTTTAAAAAACCTTCGTGCATAATATCAAGTGCATCTTGATCATTATTTGCATAATGCAAGCAGACGCTCATCATTTTGCCGTAGTAATCTTCATACAAACGTTGTTGTGCCCAACGTTCCTTGGCAATGCAGGCTTGAATGAAATCGTGTTCTTCTAAATTCAGTTGGATCGCTATGTCCATATCTGTAATTAATTTATTGTTTTACAAGAATACACACTGTTGATTGGCTTTATTTTTTGAAAACGTTTAAAAAGAGATTTTCGCTGCTTAAAAATCGAAAATCACAGTTAATTATTATTCAAAGATAGGTTTTTTAATGGTTAGTGGTTAATGATTAATGGTTAATTATTATTCACAGCCGGTTGATGTTAAAAAAATACACAAAGAAAAATAAATTCTCTTTGTGCATTTTTTTTTAGCCTTAACAACTAACCATTAACAACTAACCACTATTTCGGTGCTTCTGTAACATTTGTAATAAAATAAGTTGTTTCACCGCGCCAGTCAACTCGTTTTAGATATTCTTTATAGTGCAAAGTAACGCGAGAACCTTTAGCTTCAGCGTCTTTAAGTGCTTTAATAACCGCGTCATCACCTTTTTCAACCGAAAATAACCAAATTGTTCCGCCCAACGTTTGATTACTCGTTTGAGTCGGATCGCTTGGTGAAATGGAGGCACCCGGCATTAGCAATTCGCCTTCCCAAGTTTTGAAAGCAATACCTTTCTCGCTTAATTTTCTTACTACACCGGTTCGGTCTCCATTACTGTAAGGAAACCAAAGTACAAAAGCTGTATAAGCGATGCCGGCTAAAATTAATAAAATAACCAACGTCCATAAACGACGCCGCCAATGTGTTGGTTTTGCTACGACATTGGTAGCATTTTGTGTTTTATTGTCAAAAATACTCATAGTTTTATAGAATTAAGAATTAAGAATTAATTTTTTTGCAACTAATGTGAGCCTGAAATTAATCAGCCTGAGAGAAACCTTCGAAAATTAAAAATTGAATCGAAAAATTAAAATTGAAAAACAATCATTAATTATTAATTTTATTCCGCTGCCCATTGCGCCGTATTTGCAGCTTCTCGTGCGTCGCCGTTAATTTCTTCCCATAAAATATCTTTCAATGCGATCAAACCTTTTTGTGCGACGGCAGAAATAAAGACGTGCGGAATATCGGATGGTAACTCCGGCAAAATCATTTCTTGCATCTCATCATCAATCAAATCACATTTTGTAATGGCGATGACACGCGGTTTGTGCAACAACTCTTCGTTATACATTTCTAATTCGTGCAACAAGATACGATATTCGTTGGCAATACCTTGCATGGTATCGCACGGAATCAAAAATAAAAGTACAGCATTGCGTTCAATGTGTTTGAGAAAACGAATACCCAGACCTTTACCTTCGTGTGCGTCTTCTATAATACCGGGAATATCTGCCATGACAAATGAACGGTGATCACGATACGCAACGATACCCAAACTCGGCACGAGTGTCGTGAAAGGATAAGAAGCAATCTCAGGCTTAGCCGCCGATATAGATGCCAATAAAGTAGATTTTCCGGCATTTGGAAAACCGACCAAACCCACATCCGCTAAAACTTTTAGTTCTAAAATGACCCATGATTCTAATCCCGGTTCGCCGGGTTGAGAATAGCGCGGTGTTTGGTGCGTGGCATTGGCAAAATGTTGATTACCTTGTCCGCCGCGACCGCCTTTCATTAAAATCCGTTCTTGATTATTTTCCGTAATTTCTAATAAAATTTCGCCTGTTTCCACATCTTTTGCAATCGTGCCGAGCGGCACATTTACGATCATATCCGCGCCGTCCGCGCCGGATTTATTTTGTCCGCTGCCACCTGTACCGTCCGTCGCAAAAATATGTTTCCGAAATTTGAGATGCAAGAGCGTCCATAATTGCGCATTACCTCTTAAAATAATATTACCGCCACGTCCGCCGTCGCCGCCGTCTGGTCCGCCTTTCGGAACAAATTTCGCACGGTAAAAATGCGTACTACCTGCGCCACCTTTACCGGAACGGAACATGATTTTAACGTAATCTATAAAATTTTCGTTTGCCATTTATTTTTAGTCGGTTAGTCGGTTAGTCTATTAGTTTATTAGTTGGTTAGTTGTAAAAATATGTTTAGACTAACAGACTAATAGATTAACCGACTAAATTTATTTCTTCGCATTCAAAATCGCCAATACATCATTTGTGATGTCGAATTTATCATTGACGAAAAGGAAATTGCTGCCGCCGTTTTTTGAATAACTCACGACATAATCGTAACCCTTTTGTGTTTCTAAGGTTGAAAGCACATCGTGGATACGTTTTTGCAAATCTTCGTTAAATTTTTGCGTTTCGTCTAATAAATCTTTAGATTTTTTATCACGGTCTGCAATAGCAGCTTGTTCTTTTCTTTGTAGCGCCTGACCTTCTTGTTGCAATTGTACTTGTGGCACTAAACCTTTTTGTGCTTTTTCTTGTAAAGCCGCCATTTCACTTTGCAATTCACGACCTTTAGCCTCAAGTGCAGAACTCAAAGTTTTTTTCCGGCTTTCAAACTTTACTTGTTGATCTTTAAACCAAGCATATTTTTCTTGAAGTGAATCTATATTTACAAAAACAACACGCGCATTTGCTATACTTGCTTGTGCTGCAACACCGGCATCTTTTGTCACTGTAACCGGAGATGTGGTTGCTTCCTGTTTTTTACAACTCCCAAAAACAAGAGTAGATAAAATTATTAACGCTAAAAGAAAGTTTTGTTTCATGCTTTTTAATGTTTAGTTTTTTTAATTCTTCAGTTTTTAGTTTTAAATCAATCAATTTCGGTGATTCTTTAATTCAATAAATTTAGGTATTAAACGCAAATGTAACTTAAAAAAAGATTAGAACACAATTTTGAAAATAAATACTCGAAGTGAATCTCCGCCGATTGTTTTTTTGTTCCTTTGAGTTTTATATAAACTGAATATAGCGAATCTCTATTATGGACAAAGCAACAAATCATCACGATGTAATTATTGTAGGTGCCGGTCCCGCAGGCTCTTCAGCAGCCGCTATTTTGGGCGAAAAAGGACATTCGGTACTTTTGATGGATAAAGAAAGTTTTCCCAGAGATAAAACTTGTGGTGACGGTGTTACTTATAAAGCATTGCCGGCTTTAAAACGTTTGGGGCTAGATATAAAAATAAAAATTGAAAGCCCATTTCAAACCAATGGTTATACTTTGGTGTTTCGAGACAATACTAAACTAGTTTTTGAAAAACCACCGACAAACGATGCTTTGGCATATATTATCAGTCGCCATGAATTTGATAATATCCTTTTAGAAAATGCTTTATCTTATCCTTCCGTCACTTTTTTATCTGATACAAAAGTAATCGGTGCGATATATGCGGATACAAAAATAAAAGGCGTAACCATCGCGGGTAAAGAATCGGCTTTCACAGCCGATGTCATTATTGATGCAACGGGTGTCAATTCTATTTTGGGTCAAGAAAACAAAGACCCGAAATCATCTGCTTTGGCTGTCAGAGGTTATTACAGTAATGTTGCCGATTTGAACAACACGATTGAGGTTTATTTCTCTGATAATATTTTGCCCGGTTATTTCTGGATTTTTCCTACTTCACTAACAACTGCAAATATCGGTGGCGGAACTTTTCAAAACATCGTGGAAGATAAAAAAATAAATATCAAAGAGTTGTTGTACGATTTTGTTGCCAATCATCCGATCGCTTCCAAAAAGTTAAAAAATGCACAATTGATTGGTAGTTTGAAAGGCGGAAAAATACCATTGGCTTTCGGTGATTTTAATTGGTCGCGTGTGCGGAGTAATTTAATTCTGATTGGTGATGCCGGCGGTTTCGTCAACCCGATTACTGCCGAAGGTATTTCTTATGCCATTCAAACAGGTATTTTCGCCGGCGATACAATTAATGCGTATCTTAATGACGGAAAACTAAATGAAGAAACATTGAAAAATTTTGATGTATTGTGGCAGAAAGATTTCAGCAATCAATATAAAATGGGAGATATTTTTTCAGAAGGCATCGAGCAGCCTTTGATTCAGAAATATGTGATGGACAGTTTGTTGCGCTCGCTTGAACATTTAGATTTAAAAAA
>JAYTIA010000145.1:0-2186 GCA_043732145.1 Saprospiraceae bacterium | reverse complement strand
GTATTACCGTCTGTAAAAACTATTGTTTCTCTTGTATTCGCTGTTGAGCGCGTTAAAAGCATATCGTCAGTCGAAATATCTTTGAAAACAACCATTCTGTATTGTTTCGGATGAATATCTTTTTTCATTACTATCGTTAATTTATACGTTATTTAATTTTAGAAGCGCAAAACTATAACTTTTTTTACACTTTTAAAAATATTTTTTTATTTTAGAAGAAAATAGTTTTTTGTCGGTTATTTGGTTATCGGTTATCGGTTAATCGTTATGGTTAACCGATAACCGATAACCGATAACCCCTCTGCAACCTTTTTTCGTTTTTATACGTCTTGTAATTATGGTGTAAAATTTTATGACCGAACAAGACTGGTTAATACTTCTAGATGGTTGCCGAAAACAGGAACGCGACAGCCAAAAACGTTTATATAAACTGTACTACAACTATGCGATGTCGGTTAGCACACGTTATGCACCTACTTTTGAAACAGCGGAAGAAATTACGAATGATGCTTTTATGAAAGTTTTTGCGCGCATTTCAACACATTATACAGTTGGTTTGTCGTTTAAAGGTTGGTTGCGACGTATTGTGGTGAACACAGCGATTGATAAATTTCGCGCCACAAAAAATGAACCGGATATACTGAGTTTAGAAAAGGCGGCAGAAGTAGAGCATAACGATTATATTATTGAGAAAATGTCGGCTGAATATTTACTGACACTGATTCAAAAACTACCGACTACTTATCAAAAAGTATTTAATTTGTATGTCATTGATGATTACACACACGCAGAAATTGCTGATATGTTGCAGATTTCGGAAGGTGCATCAAAATCTACGCTTTCACGCGCACGACAAAAATTGAAGGAAATGATTAATATAACATCAGTCGGCTAACCGACTGACTGACTTTAAAATAAAATGAATGATAGTGATTTCGACAAACTATTTTCCGATAAACTAAACGAGGATAGAAATTTTCCGAACATCGACAAAAATTGGGACGCGGTTTCGGCAAAATTATCGGCGGCGCAAAATGCCAAAATGCGCCATACTTTGTTGTATCGTGCCGCAGTGGTGACATTGCTAGCCGGTATTTTTCTTTATCAATGGACGGCGATTCATCAACTGAAAAAAGAAATTAGGGTTTTGAAAAATTCTCCCCTCACAACTATTCATAAATACGATACGATTGTAAACACTACTGTTATTTACAAAACTGATACAGTAATAACAAGAACGCAATCTTTGGAACAAATAGCATCGGCAAAAAAACAAAAATTAAATCCGGTTTTTGAATCCGAAAAAAAATCGCAAACCGTTGGGCAAAAAATTAATAGCACAAGTGATTTTGAAAATGAAAATTTAGGGTTGAAAAATATTTCAAAAAATGATTTTGAAAAAAAATTTGAAAAAAATATTTCAAAAAATAATTTGAAAGAAAATTTTGAAAAAAATATTTCAAAAAATAATTTGAAAGAAAATTCTGAGATGACTAACCCCAACATTTATGTTGCCGGTACGGAAAAAAAATCTGAGATGGCGAACGCGAATATTTCTGTTGAAAGTCCGGAAAAAAAACCTTACGTAATTAATTCTAACATTTCTCACGACATTACGAAAACGAATAGAGATGCGTTGCACAACATCTCTACCATAAATTTATCACCGATTGTAATCAATCAACGCCGCATAAATTTGTCGGACGATGGCGGAACGCTAAAAAAATTAGTACCGGCAATTAAAATAGTGTATCAACGGGTTTTCAGTAATTTTTCTCTCGGGTTGCGTGTAGGGAGCGATGTTTTGTTTGATAAACACACGCAACCGCCTCCAATGCCGGGAAAACCGGCGGGAAAAGATCCTAATACAATGGTCAATTCAAATATAAATTACGGTGTTCAGTTGGAAAGAACTTTCGGTATGCACGTGCGGGCGCACATATCTGCCGATTATTCGCACTTAAATTTCTCGACAGAAGCCGAAAATCCTTTGCTTTATGTTCCCTCACCGCAACCGATTAAAGATTTTGATTTTCATGTCGCACATGGCGACATGACTGGTTGGTTTTTAGGCGCGGGTGCGCAGTATTCTGTGTTTTTGCGCAGTCATGTTCGACCTTTTGTTTCCGGCGGTTACGCTTATCGCATCATAACGCCATTCAAAATTGAATCTGAATATCACAATA
>JAYTIA010000144.1:0-2187 GCA_043732145.1 Saprospiraceae bacterium | reverse complement strand
GTTTTTCAAAATAATTTTCCGACAACATCAACCACAAGACACCGATAATACTCATGATTAAAGTGAAACGATTCGCAAAACTGTCAAAGACAATCATCTTATCAATATGACCATCCATGACTAGATATTCCGTGTGGTTCCAATTTAATACACACCACGATATAGTCGTGGCTAAACCTAATAACGCAATAGGAAAACTAAATTTGCGCAGATTTATCATGTCTGCTATCATTATAATAATTCCCGTCAGCGAGAGCGTTAATAATTCTTTCATAAAAAAGCGCAGAATTTTCAGAATTTTATGAATTTTCAGAATTGCTGTCAAATTCTTAATTCTTAATTCTTAATTTTTAATTATCTTATTAGTCCTGAGTAAAAAACTTTCATTATTTCTTGTACTGCCGGATTCACCATATCAATTAGTGGTTTCGGATAAACACCAAAAAATAAAATCGCGGCGGCAATAAGTGATAAAAATATCTTTTCGTGTGTCTCTAAATCCGAAAAAGTACTTGTCAAAGTGTTTTTTTCACCAAGTATTATCGTTTGATAGCTGCGTAACATATAAACAGCTCCCAAAATAATTGTCAAGCCTGCAAGAAGTGCCAACCAATGATTGTATTTGAATACACCGTTAATTAATAAAAATTCACCAACAAAACCGCTTGTTAAAGGCAAAGCCACCGAACCGAGCATAATAATTAAAAACAAAAGTGCAAAATTCGGTGCAACTTCTCTGATACCGCCGAGACTATCTATATTTCTTGTTTTCGTGCGTGAGACAATTACATCAACAATATAAAATAAACCCACAACTGTAATACCATGCGAAAACATTTGTACTAAACTACCAGTCAAACCTTCATCGTTGAAAGCAAAAATTCCGGCAGAAATTAATCCGACGTGCGCAATAGATGAATAGGCAATCAAACGTTTATAGTCTTCTTGAACGATAGCTAAACAGGAAGCATAAACAATACTGACGACGCTAAGTATCATCGCTGTTCTTCCCCACGAATCCCAACCGAGTGGTATAAGCGGCATCAACCAACGAATTAAACCGTAAGTTCCCATTTTCAACATAATACCCGATAAAAGCATTGTACCCGGAGTCGGTGCCGCAACATAAGTATCGGGTTGCCAAGTGTGAAAAGGAAATACCGGCATTTTAATCGCGAAAGCGATAAATAAACCCCAAAAAAGCCAACCTTGTTCGCTGCGCGAAAGTTCGTGTCCGGCAGCATATAAATCTTTTATAGCGAAAGAATGATCGCCGGGTGTTGTATAATAGATATATAATAACGTAACGAGCATGATCAAAGAACCCCCAATCGTATAAATAAAAAACTTAAAAGTAATTTTGCCACGATTCTCTCCTCCCCAACCGAGGCAGATAAAATAAATCGGAATCAAAGCTAATTCCCAAAAAATATAAAATAAAAACCCATCCGTTGCAGTAAATACGCCGACGAGTGCGGCTTGCATCACTAAAACTAAACTGTAAAAACGATTATTATAATTATCTCTGTATGACGCATAAATTATGAACGGTACTAAAACAACCGTCAGCAACACAAGTATTTGCGAGATACCATCCATGCCGAGAGAAAAGCGTGCACCGAAACTCGACCAAGCTGCATCAAAATTTGTATTAGATTTATTACCGGCGTTTAAAAGCGTAAAACCACCCAAAGCTGCTTCCGCTAAGGCAAACAACATGGCAGCTTGTTTTGATAATTTTTCATCCCAGATAAAAAATATCAAAGCAGCTGCAATAAGCGGTAATAAAATTAAAGATAAAGTGAGCATAGTCTATAGACAGTTGAAAATGGATAATGGACAATGGACAAAATCTATTATCCCTCATCCGTTGTCCATTGTCCGTTTAAAACAATTTAAAAATCAGAAGTGCGACGATAAATATCACCATAGCAAAGAAATAACCATCTACTCTACCGCTTTGTGTTAATCGCAACAATGAAGAGACGCGATAAGTAATTTTGCCGACACCGTTTATGATACCGTCAAGTATTTTCGTTTCAAAAATTGAATTTAAAAAACCTGAAGCAATATTTATCGGTTTTGAGATGATATTATTGTAAATATCATCAACGAAGTATTTATTGTAAATGATGTTCGGCAAACCTGCCATTTGCTCATCTTCAAGAGGGACGGTATTTTTATTCA
>JAYTIA010000143.1:0-2188 GCA_043732145.1 Saprospiraceae bacterium | reverse complement strand
ACTTCTGAATTAATTTACTAATTTTATTAGTAAATCCATTTAAAAAAACAATTTCAAAAAAAACTTTTAATAGCGTATTTTTGCCGACTTTTTTAAATGGTCGGCTGGTCAGTTAGTCGGCTGGTCGGTTAGTCAAAATCATAGACTAGCTGACTAACCGACCAGCCTACTAACCGACAAAAATTCAATGCGATTACGCTCACTCGAAATAAAAGGTTTTAAGTCTTTTGCTAACGAAACGATTATTCATTTCAATGAAAATGTGATTGGTATTGTCGGACCGAACGGTTCGGGAAAATCGAATGTCGTGGATGCGATTCGTTGGGTGTTGGGCGAACAAAAAAGTACGGAATTGCGGCTCGATAAAATGAATTCCGTTATTTTTAACGGCACAAAAAAGCGCAAAGCCGGGCAATTTGCACAAGTCACGCTGACTTTCGACAACACAAAAAACATTTTACCGACGGAATATACTTCCCTTGCTATTTCGCGCATTTTATATGCCTCCAGTGAAAGTGAATATCGTTTGAACGGCGTGACCTGTCGTTTGAAAGATATTACGACGTTGTTCATGGATTCCGGTATTGGTTCCAATTCTTATTCGATTATTGCATTGAATATGGTGGACGATATTTTGAATGATAAAATGAATTTTCGCCGTTCGATGTTAGAACAAGCTGCCGGTGTTTCAAAATATAAAGCGCGCAAACACGAAACGACAAATAAACTCGCCGCGACGGAAGAAGATTTGAATCGCGTTGAAGATTTACTCCATGAAATAAAATCGAATCTTAAAAAATTAGAATCGCAAGCTAAACATGCGCAACGTTATTTCGATATTAAAGCGCAATATAAAAACTTATCGCTCGATTTAGCAGCGTACAAACTTTCAAAACTCCATAAAAATATTGCAAGCACAGAAAAAGACCTCAACGATGCTTCCGATGAATATAGACAATCGGATATTAATGCCCTTACACTCGAAACACAAATTGAACAAGTTAAGAAAGATAATATTGAGTTTGAACAAAAACTCTCTGACTCTCAACGCGATTTGAATAAAACGGTGTATGAATTGCGCGAAGCTGAAAACGATAAACGTGCTACGATTCAGAAAATAGATTTTACCGACCAAAATTTGCGCCGATTGAATGAACAACGCAACGCGGCATTAAGAAAATCGGAACAAAGTCGCGCAGAACTTTCCGGTTATGAACACGATTACAACACCGAACAAAAAATTGAAGTGCGACTCATCGCCGATTTAGAGTCGGCAAAAAAAGATTTAGAAAAAATTCGCGCCGAACAAAATAATTTTAAATCAGAACGCGATAATTTTATTGCAACGCAACAACAATCGGAGCGCGCGATTTTTGAATTTGAAAAACAAATTGCGGTCAATCGTAATCGAATTGATAGTTTGAAAAATGATTTGCAAATTTCATTTCAAAAAAATACGCAGCAAGTTGCAGAGCGCGAAAAACTTTCTACGCGACTTACGGATTTTCAAACTGAAGAAACCAAACAAAATGATTTAGTAAAAATAATTGAAACATCGGAAGAGAATCGTTTGACGAACATCGAAAAATATCAAAAACAACTTGATGAACTCGTTAAACAATCGGCACAAATTCATCGCCGATTGGACGCGAAACGCAATGAATTTAAACTTACTTTGAGTATGGTAGAAAATCTGGAAGGATTTCCGGAGTCTATCAAATTTTTGAATAACCCGAAAAACGGACAAAAAAACCTGCCGTTGCTCGGCGATTTAATTTACGTGCCCGAAGCGTATCGCACCGCGATTGAAGTTTTTTTAGAACCTTATTTAAATTATTATGTCGCCCAAAATGCAGAAGAGGCGTGGAGTTCAATAAATTTATTGAAGTCCACGCAAAAAGGGAAGGCGAATTTTTTTCTTTTAGACCAATTATCAGAACGTATCGACGCGAGGCATCGCGTCGATACAACGCAACACGTCTTTGCACGCGATGTGATTCAAGTAGATGACATTTATAAAAATCTTTTCGATTATCTTTTAAAAGAGGTTTTTATTGTTGCAAATGAATCTGATCTAAAAGATGCTACGGTAACTGATGACGATACAAAGTTGATTGCACAAACAGGCGCTGTTCAGAAAAAAAAATTTTCTATTGGTGGTGGTTCGGTGGGTTTGTTTGAAGGAAAA
>JAYTIA010000142.1:0-2193 GCA_043732145.1 Saprospiraceae bacterium | reverse complement strand
TAAATAATGGCAGGGTTATCAATTTGATTTTCTTTTTCAAACGCCTCTTTCAAAAATATTTTTTTCGTGTTGTTTGTCGTACCTTGTACAAAAGGCGTTTGACCGCTTACTTGTTTTTTTACGGCTTCTCCTACCGCACCAATCAATTCGGCGTAACTTATTTGAGATTGCTCGGTTAATTTTTTTATAATTTCATAAGTGAAAATACCTTGCGTTTTATTGCTAATTTTCATTTCTTTTGCCGTTTCACTTGTCGAGCACGCGTTCATCGAAACCATATTTGAAGGCGTTTCCGAAAAAAAACTATAAGATTTACAGCAGTCTAAGAAAAAAACAAAATTCAAATTTGGATACGCTTTAACCGTCGCTAATAAATCATCGCCTTTCAAGTAACCGTCAATTTCTTTTTCGTTAATATATTTGGCTCCGGATAATAAGAGAACGCCGATATTCTTTTCAGATGTTTGGGTACTTTGCTGTTGTTGTTGAGGGCCGATAGCATAAGAATTAGGTATTGAAACAGGAATTTCAGTATCCAAACCCGAAAAACTAAAAAATATAAAATCACCCGCTGCTGCTTGACTGGCAATAAATTTGAATTGCTCTAAAACACCGCTTTGCGTAGCTTGTTCGTTGCAGAGTTTGGATATTTTTGGCGCATTATCGCCCGGAGTCTTATAATTTGTTGTCAAAAAATTTTCAATCAAATCAACATCATTGCCCGAACCTTGTAGTTTTGGAAGGGGTGCTTCATAATCATTAATGCCGAGAAGCATTGCCCAAATTTGAGATTTTTTTATCGAAGTATCCGGTTTTTTAAATGGTAAAACTTGTAAAATACCTTTATTCACCAAATTACTCGGTAAACGCAAAAGCGAACTGTTCGGCAATTGCTCTAACGAAATTGTAAACCCTGTGTCTTTTACTTTTTGTTGAATTTGATTCTCGGACGCATTAATATATCCACCTTTCAACGCGATGCTGAATTGTAAGAGCGGATAAAAAGTAGAATTATTCACCGCATCACGTCCTTTTTCTTGAATAGCAAATAATTCTAAAAGTTCGCGCAACCGCAAAATTTCTGAACGATTATCAACGGTTTGACTCTCCCGCAATCTTTGTACAATGGCATTTAATGTCGCTGTCGGATTGTCCGTCGCATCGGCGTTCCAAACTAAAGTTTCTCTAAAAGAGGCGTAATGATTGCCGTTCAGTCGTTGCGCCGCATATTGTCGGATGAAATTTGAGAGTTCATGTAATCTTACAATACCGCCGTCACTTTGTCGCAATTCTTCAAGCAGTAGGGTGCGAACAGATTTTTCTTGTTCAAAAATATCGTTACCCACCGGTTTAAAAAGTGGCGACAAAACTAAATCCGACACGGCAATCATCGGTATTGAAGCAGTTGTATTGAAACTGTCTTTGAAATTGTACCACAATTGATATACCATATCCACCGTCACACCAATCGGGAACGCACAAAGTTTGGCTAATTCAAAATAAGCCGCTTCATTTTTGAATTGGTCTTTGAATAAATTAATTTTAGACTTTGCTATTAGGTCGGACATGGATAATGGATGATAACCGACAGTTGACAATTGACAATTGACAACGCCGATAATATTCGGTCGTTGTCAACTGTCAACTGTCAACTGTCAATTAAAGAATTTGTCAATTTTTAATCGCTTGCATCGCTGCCACAAAACCGGCATCGCTCATATCGAACATCGGTATTTTTTGACTGATACTCGCCGCAGAAGTATCCTGCCACCGCGCTTGTTGCATCGGATTGAGCCAAACGACGCGGTGTTTTTTTATTTTTTTTAAGAAATCATCGGTAGCCGAAAGGCGTTCAGGATTACGAAAACCACGCGCGGCACCGGCATCACTGAAAATTAAAATTTGTGTCGGAGATTGTTTATCCAAAGCTTTGAGCCATTCATCGAACACAACCGCATCGCGTTGATCTTTATCTTGAAAAATAAATTGCTTCGGACAATTTTGAAAATACCACACAGAACTTTTATTACCACCAACATGATGAATAAAATCAGCCATCAAATCGCCAATGTGTTCAAACGCCACCATAGAACCTTCACAATCTAATAATAAATGCACGCCCAACCAACGACGCGTACACCGACGATATTCAAACTCAAAAATATAACCCTGCTTGAGCATTCGTTGAAGCGA
>JAYTIA010000141.1:0-2194 GCA_043732145.1 Saprospiraceae bacterium | reverse complement strand
AAAGATACGGAAAATGCGATGCGTCCGCTCATTTTACAAATTAACGATATCGCACGCGAAGCTACTGCCGATAAATTTTTCACACTTTACCTTAATACTTATCCGGAATCGACTTATCCGAATTATAAATCTTCGTCACGCCGGTTAGAAGCGCAACAAGAAATCGCACAAAAAATAAATGCTTTTTCGGTTACGGAATTTGATGCACGTAAAGAACGTATAAATAATTACGAAACACAACTAAAATTTTTAAACCTCAATGATAAAGATATTGCAACACCGCAACGTTTGAGTTTGAATTTCTTTATCACAATTATTTTAGGATTCGTTCCGTATTGTCTCGGAAAATATCTGCACATTATTCCGTTGAAATTAGGCATGTGGATGCGCAACAATAAAGTAAAATACAAAGAATTTTTAGGTCCCGTTTACGCTGCGACAGTTCTTGCAGGTACAGTTGTACAATATATTTTGCTCTTCATAATTGCTTGTTTTGTCGGCAAAGCATTTTTTTTGTCAATTATTGTTGCACTGCCTTTTTTGGCGATGTTCGCTATTAATTATAAACCGCGATTGGAACAATTTTTTGGTTATTTTAACCGACGAAAAGTTCCGATGGTACTACAAAAAAAATTGTTAGCAGAAAGACAGGAACTGATGAAAGATGTGTTTAGGTAAAAACTATTACAGACTTTCTCCGACATTTTTTAATTATCTTTGACCCGAAGAATTTATGTAAGTGTACAAATAGTTTAGTTTGAATTTTTGAGTGCTGTTTTAAACCCTCCATTTCTTTTCAAGCCAAACGGAACTGCATTTTAGTTTTAAAATCGCCGAAGCCTAATCTTTTATAAAAAATGCCGGCTTTTTCATTCGTAAACCCGACTTCAAGCATATACACAACTTCATTAAAGAATTTTTTCTTAAAAAGATAATTGAAAAACTGTGTAGAAATACCTTGATTGCGATAAGTAGTTTTTATTAAAAGTTCATCAATAATCATTGAACGTCCGCCAAACTCGTTGCTCCAAAACGATGTGAGGATCGTATAACCAACTACACTTTTATTTTGTTCAAAAATCAAGATTTTACCCAAATTTTTTTTCGACGTTAAAGTGGCGATGGTGCGATTTATTTTTTCAATCGTCATGTCACCGATAGTTGTTGCGCCGTCTTTAGCGTAAAGTTCCATTATCATCGGAACAATTTCGTCGTAGTCGGTTGGTTTGTAAGCGCGAAAAATTATTTTTTGCATTGTAATTTTTAATTTAAGATTCAAGCGTAAAGATATTTAAACTCTCTATGAGATTTTGCGGTTTTATTTATATGTTTCTGAATGAGACTTCTTATTTTTGTTTTTTGATAATATTTTTAGTCGGTTAGTCTGTTAATCGGTTAGTCACTGTTTTGACTACCCGATTAACAGACTAACCGATTAACCGACTAAACTCTTTTTATGCCTTTTACGCCGGACGAAAAATTTATTGACACTTTTATTGATCAAGCCTTTTGGGAAGATGTACACGACGGCGATATTACCGGATTAGCGTGCATCCCTGCGGATAAACGCGACAAAGCTATTTTGAAAATAAAAGAAAACGGTGTGTTGGCAGGTGTTGCCTTCGCAGAGCGCGTTTTTAAAAAAGTAGATCCCAAATCTAAACTTAAAATTTATAAACGCGACGGTGATGCGATGCAATTCGGCGATATCGCCTTTGAAGTGGAATGTAATACGCAGGCACTTCTGAAATCGGAACGCTTGATACTCAATACGATGCAACGCATGAGTGGTATTGCGACACTGAGTAGAAAATTTGCGGAAGCGACGAAAGAATATAAAATCAAAATTTTAGATACACGCAAAACCACACCGTTGTTCCGTTATTTCGAAAAATGGGCGGTCGCGATTGGTGGTTGCGAAAATTATCGTTTCGGTCTTTACGATTGGTTTATGATAAAAGACAATCATCACGATGCCGTCGGCGGTATTGCAAAAGCGATTGAACGAATTGCAGCATACAAAAAAAATAACCCGCACACGGCAGAATATGGCGTAACTTTAGAAGTGCGCTCACTCGATGAAGTGCAACAAGCATTAGATTTCGGAAAAGGCATTGTCACGCGCATCATGCTCGATAATTTTTCTTTTGCGAATATGCGTAAAGCCGTCGCACAAATTAATCACCAATTTGAA
>JAYTIA010000140.1:0-2200 GCA_043732145.1 Saprospiraceae bacterium | reverse complement strand
AATAATTTTTATTTCGATATAAAAATCAGGTAAAATGGTAAAAATTAATTCAGCGTGGCTAATCTATTGGGTATGGGAAGGTAATGAATCAAAAGCAGTTACCGATAAAATAATTACGATAATCAATTATCGTAGATCAGGAAAATTTATTTCTGAATTGATTGAAGTACTTTATGAAATAAATAATTCAAATTTACGAGAAACCGGATACTCTACAAAGAAAAGATCTTACAAATCGAAAGAAATGAATAGCTTTATCATGTGTGGAGTAAGTCCTTATATAGAAGCTCGAAGAGTAAAAAATATTGAAATTTTCGAGAACAGTGAAGGTAAGGAAGAAATCCGATGGATACAACCAAGTACCTATAGGTTAGAGGAAGCATCTGAAAACTCTCGTGTAGTAGAAGCGACAAGGGAAATTTCTAAACATTATGTGAGAAATAAAAGGGGGTTGCTATCTTTTGCACCTCTGTCGAGTTTAAATAAATCAGAAACATAAAAAAAAAGTCTAAGTATATCTAAAATTGTGATTCTACTTTAGTAGTTTTTTTTTCAAAACAAATTGACATTCGCTTTGTATATTTTTTCAAATTTTTCCACGGATTTCATATACACCGCGTTATTTTCAGGAATAGGTTTATAGGTTGCGATGACCTTTGGCGAAGGAAAAAGTGATAAGCCCAATGCTTCTCGCCCAATCATAACAGCACCTGCTGCTGAAATTTCCACTGTTTCAGTGATTTCAACCACACAATTAAAAACATCGGCGAGTATTTGTACCCAATCTTTATTTTTTGCAAAGCCGCCGCCCGCATAAATTTTTTCAATTGGCTGTTGTGCATTCAAAACTTTTCCGATTGTGTAGATATGAAAAATGATACCTTCCATTGCCGCACGAATCATATCGGCTTGCGAATGTACGGCTTCAAATCCGAAAAAAATACCGCGTGCGTGCGCATTCCAAATCGGTGCGCGTTCACCTAATATATAAGGCAGGAAAATTAAATCGTTGCTGCCCGGCGGAACAGGTGTGGCAGCTTTATAAAAATCATCAAAAGATTGTGTGTTCAGAAAAATATTTTCTTTCAGCCATTGCAAAACATATCCGCCGGAATTTGTACCACCACCCACAATGTATCTTTTTTCGTCAATAATATAGCAAAACGTACGCATCGCCGGATCGAAATAAGGTGCGTCGGTGAACATACGAATGGCGCTACTCGTGCCTATGGATACAACAACATCACCGATTTCGTGCGCACCGGAGCCTAAATTTGCTAATGCACCATCGCTACCGCCGATAACGAGCGATATATTTTCCGGCAAATTAAGCGGTATTGTACCTGAAAAATTTTTTGGATTAAAACTGACGTGATATATAGCGGGTACAATTTTTGGCAATTGGGTAGCTTTTATGTCCGCTAATTTCAAAGCAAAATCATCCCAACTGCCGGTTTTTATATTTAGCAAACCTGTCGCAGATGCAATTTGTTCATCGCAGACACATTCGCCGGTGAGTTTTTGGAAAATATATTCTTTGATGCCGATAAATTTTGCGGTTTTAGAAAAAATACTCGCCGCGTTTTCGCGCAACCAAATAATTTTAGTAAAAGGCGACATAGCATGAATAGGTGTGCCGGTATTTTCAAAAATCTTCTTACCGCGACTTTTCCAATTCTTTCGCAATTTTTCGGCAATACTTGCCGCCCGATTGTCCGCCCAAATAATACAATGCGTGAGTGGTTTATAATCGGAGTCAACGGCAATCAAACTGTGCATCGCTGCGGAAAAACTAATGCCTTGCAGTGTACCTTTATCACTCAAAGCCGTTTGCAATTGATTGATGCCGGTGATAACGGCATTAAAAATAAGTTCAGGATCTTGTTCATGCCAATCAGGTTGCGGGTGTTCAATCGTGTAACCGTTACTTAGTTTCAAAACAACCTCACCCGCCTCATCAAAAGCAACGGCTTTTGTTGAAGTAGTACCCATATCAATACCTATGAAATAGTTCATATTTAGTTAATGGTTGATGGTTGACGGTTGATGGTTTTGAAAAATTATCAACCGTCAACTGTCAACCATTAACTACTTTACAAATTTGCCGATAAATATTTTTTGTGCATCTTGTAAGCGAATCGAATAAAAACCGGCAGGAAAACCGGCAATATCTTTTTGTACAGTCACACTATTCTCGACA
>JAYTIA010000139.1:0-2203 GCA_043732145.1 Saprospiraceae bacterium | reverse complement strand
TTGTAAAAGATAATTTTGATAACCCGACTGCAGAATTTTATATCCCAAAAGTTGCTAACGAAGTTATTCATCAACCTAAAATGGATTTAAAGGTAATGACTTCCAATGATCAATGGTTTGGTATTACTTATCCTAATGATAAACAGACGGTTCAAAACGCTTTTGCGGCTTTGATGATGATTGGTGCTTATCCGGCAGGTTTATGGACATCACATAAAAAAGAAGTGCTAATATGAAAAATCTGAAATAAATCATGCGCAAATTTTGGCGCGCTATTTGTACTTTAAAACTTTGAAAAACATTTTTTGAATTTTATTTTTTTTTCCAAAACTATTTTAACTGCTGCACACCTTCTATTTAAATTTTTTCGACTCTTTTTTTAATAATTTGGTTTGATTGTCCTGATTTATTCGATTCGTATTTTTTGCGGACTCGTTTTTCAATTTCACTTCAAACAACATTACGAAAATTTAGCCTTCTACTCATGCGGTAAAGGTCTCGAATATTTTTAATAAATGAAACCACTTATTTCATTCGCAATTTTGTTATTGGCAATATCTCACAATGTTTTATCACAACGTTTAGAGGTTGGCGCATTTGCAGGCGGAACAATTTTTAACGGCGATATTGATGTCACATTAGAAACTTTTTTGCCTCAAATTAGATTCGGTGGAGGAATATTGACAAAATATAATTTTACTGAAAATTGGGTCGGCCGTTTTCAACTAACTTCCGGAACCTTTTACGCCGACGAAAAACTATATCCGACTTCAGTTGATCATGGTTCACGGGGCTATAATTTTACGAGTCAAATCTCCGATATTTCTGCCGTTATGGAATGGCATCCTTTCGGTCTATCGCCGCAATTTCAATTGACTAACAAAGGAATGTATTTATCATTTTATGGTTTCAGCGGTATAGGCGCAAGTGTCTTCAATCCGAAAGCTAGTTTTAATCAAGCACAAGATTCAAATGCCCGAATATCAAGTACTGATTATCCAAAAAATGCTCTGATAATTCCAATTGGTGGCGGTGTACGTTGGCATTTGAACGATAATTTTACTTTAAACGGTGAAATAAGCGCGAGAAAAATTTTTTCAGATTATGCTGATGGTATAAAAGTAAGACCAAAGAGTAGAGACTATTATTTTTTCGGCGGTTTATCTTTAACTTATTTAATACAATTCAGCAACCATAAAAATCAAGATAATAATACTTACCTTAGTGCCGTACATTCAGGCGGCGTTTCTTGCCCGAAATTTAAACACTGAATAATGGACAATAAACTATGGACGATAGACAATGGACAATGGATAAAATAATATTAATCGATTGTCCTTTATCTATCATCTATTGTGCATAGTTTATTGTCCGGCATCCACTTACCATGTTTCAAAAAAATATTATTATTTCCGGTGCTACAAAAGGTATCGGTTTAGCTATTGCAGAAATTTTTGCTGAAGCCGATTATAACTTAGCGGTGTGCAGTCGCAATAAAAATGATTTAATAGAATTTAAAAAAGACTTTGAAGCGCGCTTTTCAACTATTAAAGTGTTGACGTGTCAAGCAGATTTATCGGATAAAAAGCAAGTGCAACACTTTGTAGATGTAATAAAATTAACTTTTCCACACATCAATATATTAGTCAACAATGCCGGCTTTTTTCAACCCGGTAATATTACTTCCGAACTTGAAGGCGCACTCGAAACGATGATAAATGCAAATTTATTTTCGGCATATAACTTGACTCGCGCCGTTTTACCACTGATTTCGGGTAGTGAAAAAGCACACATTTTTAATATGTGCAGCATCGCCAATTTAAAAGCCTATCCAAACGGCGGTTCTTATAGTATTTCCAAATTTGCTTTATACGGCTTTTCTCAAAATTTGCGCGAAGAATTAAAAAATTCCGGCATAAAAGTAACAGCTGTAATGCCCGGCGCAACTTGGACAGAAGCGTGGCGCGGTTTTGATGCGCCATTTGAACGATTAATGCAAGCGTCTGATATTGCAAAAATGATTTTCAACTGTACACAATTAAGTAGTTCAGCCGTTGTTGAAGATATAATTTTACGTCCGCAACTTGGAGATCTTTGATGATTTTGGATTTATGGTTTTAGATTTTTGATTTAAAAATTCGTTTTTAAATCAAAAATCTAAAACTCAAAATCATGACTCAGGCTAATACCGTTTTTATACTCA
>JAYTIA010000138.1:0-5930 GCA_043732145.1 Saprospiraceae bacterium | reverse complement strand
CTGAATGATAATTTTGGTTCGCAAGAAACGGATTTTAATATTCGATTAGAAGGAACGAAATGGTTTTCCGAAAAATTTCCTTTGACAGTCGTTTTACGCACTGAATTTACTTCATTCGATTCGGTGGGTGGTAAATCGCAAAGTTTGAATAATATTTATTTGCAACCAAGTTTTACATATAAAACCGACGAATTGAGCGTAAGAATTGGTGCTAATTTAATTTCATCAAATGATATTTTTTATCCGAAACCGGATATCGAAGCCTCTTATAAAATTGCAGGACAAAGTCTTGCCGTTTTTGCCGGTTGGAAAGGCGACTTAACTAAAAATACTTTTCGGCAATTGACGAATTATAATCCGTATATTTTTTCGCAAACAAAAATTAAAAATACAGAACGCACGGAATACTACGGCGGTATCAAAGGAGAAATTGCCAATTTGAATTATTCTGCTCAAGTCGGATACAGTAACAACTATAACTTGCCTTTATTTTTATCTGATTCAACCGATCATTTCCGTCGTTTCAATGTGTTATACGATTCTGTAAACATTTTCAATATTCGCGGCTCAGTATCTTATCGTCCGATTGCAAAATTAGAAATTATCGGTACTTTAAGTCAGAATGTATATACACTCACGCACGAAAAAGCGGCGTGGGGTTTACCGTCACTCGATGTAAATCTTTCCGGGAAATACACGGCGTATGAAGTCGGCGATCAAAAAGCTATTTTGAAAGCAGCGTTGTTTGTACAGAACGGTGTGAATTATAAAAATGTGCAAGGAATAGCTACGCGATTAGATGGTTTGTTCGATATTAATATTGGCGGTGAATATTGGTTTATGCGCAATATCGGTGCGTTTTTAGACATCAATAATTTGCTCAACATCAAACGCGAGCGGTGGCAATTTTATCCGAATTTCGGGATGAATATTTTGGGTGGGATAACAGCAAGGTTTTAAAGAAATTTCACCACACAGTCACATAAAATTCTTCTCAGAAGAATCTTATATGACTGTGTGGTGAACAAAAGAAAACACAATGAATAAAAAAAAATTAACCAATAATTTATCTTTTACTTTTTTACTTACATTATTGCTAATATTTTCCTGCAAACAAAATTCGGAAAAAAAAGACAATGGTTTACAAGAAATTAAATTAGACGACAAAACGCGCAATGCCGATATTATTCGCCTACCAGTTGCCGGTGAAAATATTGACACTGCTTCCGCCGCAAAAATAAAATTTGAAGAAACGGTTTACGATTTTGGTACGGCAAAAAAAGGCGATCAAATAAAACACGTTTATAAATTTCAAAACACAGGAAAATCACCACTCCTCATCTCTGATATTCGCACCACTTGTGGTTGTACGGTTCCCACTTGGAAAAAAACACCCATCGAACCCGGTGCTAAAGACGAACTCTCAATCAACTTTAATACAGAAGGCAAATATGATAAGCAAATAAAATACATTACTGTTGTTGCCAATACTATTCCATCCGAAACGATTTTAACTTTGTCCGGAATAGTGGTAAGAAAAGAAAACAATTAAATTTTGTGCAGTCGCTTTACTTCAGTAATTGTTTAAATTTCTATATTTTCTAAACCGCTTCAGGTTGTAGGAATATACCAAATTATTTGATGGATTTATTTATCTTTACGGAAAATTTATCCATGAAATACCTCATTGCAGTCCTGCCGTTCCTCATTTTTTCTTCCGGATGCAGTTTATTCAAAACAATATCTGACAGAGACGACGACGATGATGCACCGAAATCAAAATCATTAAACGTCTCTTATTTTTCGCTTCAAGAAAAAAACGGCGCAACGGCTGAACTCTTTGAAGATCCCGATGGTTTGAATTTTGATTTTATAAAATCGGATACCGAAAACTATTTAGAAACTTTTTCCGGCGTAGTGCGCGGCGATGTAAAAACAACGCCGGCAGAAGCGCAAACCGAATTTTATGATCATGTTTACGAAGTTTTAGAAACTCTACCCGATGATTATGATATGTACAGTCGCGTGAGTGATTATTCCGGAACCGATGTAAGCGAAAGCAGAAATGTTTATATTCGTGAGGCGTATGTGTTTTACGTAAAAAAAGAACAGGACGGTGATTTTCATTTAATCATCGGCGACACTCTTAACGGCGAACAAATAAATTTAATGACCGCAGAAATTTCCGGGCTGCCTTTGGATACAACTACAACGGCGTATGAAATGCTAAAACGCGCACGTCGGCAACTCTACGAGCGTTATCCCGATTTTTTTGAGGGCGAGAAAATTAGAAAATATGTACGCCCGACGAAAAATTTTCCGGAAATAGAAATTCGCGGTTCACTTTTTTTCGATACGCGCCATGCTGCCGGAACTGTCGGTACCGGTACTTTGAAACCGGAAACAGCATGGGAAATTCATCCGATTACTTATTTGAATTTTAAAGAGACGAAGAAGAAGAAAAGGAAGGAATGATTGATTCTCTTATGCTTCAATATCACTACTCAAATCACATCGTAAGAGTATAAGCAATTGATTTGATGTCATTGTTATTTTATCATAAAATTTTCCCATCCTGCATAGTTAATCTTCTGTCACTCAAACGTGCTAACTCCTCACTGTGCGTAACGATGACGAAAGTTTGATTGAAATCTTTTCTTAGATTAAATAATAGTTGATGCAATTCTGCGGACAGTGTCGAATCTAAATTGCCCGTGGGTTCATCGGCAAAAATGACGGCGGGATTATTTATCAGTGCGCGTGCTACCGCTACGCGTTGTTGTTCGCCGCCACTGAGTTCGGTAGGTTTGTGCGTGAGTCGGTGCGATAAGCCGAGATAATCCAATAATTCAACCGCACGTTTTTTTGATAGCGTTTCCGATTTTTTTCCGATGAGTGCGGGCATCATTACATTTTCTATGGCATTGAACTCCGGAAGTAAATGATGAAACTGAAAAATAAAACCGATGCGTTCATTTCTGAATGTTGCTAATTGTTTATTGTTCAATTGCGTTGTATCCACGCCGTCAATGATAACTGTTCCGATGTCAGGTAAATCAAGTGTGCCGAGAATATGCAACAAAGTAGTTTTACCTGCACCGGATTTTCCGACAATGGAAACAATTTCACCTTTTTCTACAGAAATGTCTACACCACGCAATACTTCGAGTATACCGTAATGTTTGTGAATATTTTTTGCTTGAATCATTTATTGAAAGATGGACAACGGACAATGGACAACAGAAAGTGAAAAATATATTTTTCACTTTCTGTTGTCCATTGTCCGTTGCCTATATTAAAAAATTTTCTTCATCAAAAACGCGACCTTCTTGACAACGAATAATGCGCGCCGGAAAGTGTTGCAAAATACGATAATCATGCGTTGCTAATAAAACGGCTGTGTTTTTATTTTTCGATAAATCGCGCAGCAACGACAAAATATCATCACTTGTTTCAGGGTCTAAATTGCCTGTCGGTTCATCGGCAATAATTATATCCGGTGCGTTCAATAATGCGCGTGCAATTACGATGCGTTGTTGTTCGCCTCCACTCAATTTGTGCGGCATCCGAGTATGCGTATTTTGCATAGAAACAGATTGTAGCACTGCATCAATACGCTCATTCATCTCCGATTTATTTTTCCAGCCGGTGGCTTCCAATACAAAACTTAAATTTTGCGCCACGTTTCTATCCGACAAAAGATTAAAATCTTGAAAAACGATACCCATACGTCGGCGCAACAAAGGAATCGTTTTTTTGTTAAGTTCAGACAGATTGAATCCGCATACTTCCGCTGCGCCGGATTTCAAAACTAAAGCACCATAAAGTGTTTTCAACAAACTTGTTTTGCCGCTGCCGGTTTTGCCGATTAAATAAGCAAACTCGCCTTTGTTCAGTGTAAGATTAATATTCTCAAGAACCGGATTTTTATCTTGATATACTGCTACATGATTTAATTTGACAACTTTCGGATGATTCATTTTTTACGATACTTTTTTTCCTGCAAAAGTACTTTTTCCTGCGATAAAAAATATCATGAAAAAAAAATTACTTATTTTTGAAAAAATATTTTTTTTATTGCGCTTTTTTTGAAACCTATACAATTTCTTTTCGTAAAAGGTAAAATACACGAAATGAACCACTATACAATTGAATACAAACAATTTACGGAAATATAAATATTTATTTTTGTTATTTTTTTTTGAAAAAAATTAGAATTTAATAAATATTTATCGTAATTTTGTAGCCCGTAATTTATGTGATCTTAGCAGTTGCAAATCTTAAAATTGATTTTTGCATATTTTTATTCGTCTTTACCATAGAATTTTACAGTGTACCGTGAGAATACCAATTTGTTCATTACTCTATGAATTATAGATTATTGGTCATAGGTTTATCCTTACAAATTTCTTTACCAACTTTACGTAGATAAATAAAAACACATCAAAAATATTCAATCACTGCATAATAGGAGATTGAAAGGATATTTTTGGCTATATAAAAGGAAATATTTTTGTGAATCAAGAAAAACAGTAAATGATATGATACCTCAATTCAAAACTATTGCTAAAGGATGCCTTGAATTTGGCAATTCAAAATCCTTTGGTATGATGCAAGCTCAACTGCTTAAACGGCAAGAATCGTATTATAAAAACGATATTTTGCTGAAAGAACCATCGTATTTCCAAGAGGAAACATTGACGATTGAGGTACCGCGCACACAATTCGTTTATGTTGACAAAACTTTTAAAAATACGGTCGCTTTTTTAAATGAATTACGCGATTTTGCATTAGCAGGAACTTTTCATTTATGGGTAGTTGACGAAAAAAATATTTTAAAAAAATCGGCGACAATTATACCGAACAGCGACAAATCGGCTAACGTTGAATATAACAATGGTAATAAATTTATCGAAAAAAAGGAATATGCCGCAGCAATAAATGCGTTTGGAAGAGCAATAGAAAAATATGACAGATATACTCAAGCGTACGAGCGCAGAGGCTATGCTTATTTGTTGCAAGAGAGCCATGAAGATGCTTTGATGGACTATGCAAAAAGTTTATCTATTCGCACAACTCCCGAAGCATTTTTCGGACGCGCCGGTGTGCATATGTCTCTCGGTGATTTCAAAACTGCTGTCGTTGATTTACAAAAAGCAATTGATAATTCGGTGCCTTATCAATCTATTTTTTGGTCGTCTCGTCGTTTGAAAGGTGTAAGTCACTTCAAATCCGGAGAATATGACAAAGCAGCGCATGAGTTTAAGTATTTTACTAAGCGACAATTTCATGAGCATGACATTAATCATGCGCACAAAATTGAAGCCTTGCAATTGTTTCATAAATCTGCTCAAAAATCCGGCGATGAAAAAACAGCGAGAGATGTATCGGTAAAATTGAAAGAATTGGGTGTGCCTGAAATCTCGGATAAACAACCGCCTTCGCTATCGTCGGGGTTACGCAACACGATAAAGATAAATGTTCCGGCAGCTGCCATGTAAATAGCAAATCGTTTAATAAACAAAAAGCGTCCGATTAAAAATAAAATTTTTAATCGGATTTTTCTTTGTTCATTTTTGAAAATTGGTTTTCATAAAAAAAAATCTCTTTCTTTGCGAAACTTTTTGAAAGAATAAACTTCATCAGAAAATTAAAATCTAATTAAAATTCTTGAAAATTACTGACTACACTTCTTTATACCGGAAAGCGCGAAAAATAAAACTCTTACTCACTGATTGTGACGGTGTGTTAACGGATTGCGGCGTTTATTATGGCGAAACCGGCGAAATTTTAAAACGTTTTAACATTCGCGACGGCATGGGTGTTGAACGTTTGCGTAAACAAGTCGGTATTGAAACCGGTATTATTACCGGAGAATTATCCCCGGCGGTAAAAAAACGTGCGGAAAAATTGAAAATTGATGAACTGCA
>JAYTIA010000137.1:0-2205 GCA_043732145.1 Saprospiraceae bacterium | reverse complement strand
CGCTTGTGCCGTAAAAAAAAGAAAAGCCATTAAAATCAAAGACAAGCAGTGCTTGCACGTGTTTGTAAAAAATGTTTTCATGATTGAAGATAAAAGTTTTAAACTGTTTTTAATCGAATGTCCATGTTTCTGAATCGCACCTGACTCAAAGAAATTGGTTGTGTAATTGTTCCCCATGTTTAATTTGTTTTAAAAAATAAAAAAAATAGTTTCTCAAAAAAAATATTGTTTTCATTTGGTCTTTTAGTTTTCTGTTTAAAAAAAATTCATTTGTCTTTTTTTGTTCTGAGAAGCAGGTGAATAAGTATAATCGTTGTTTTGAAATATTCACTCGGCGACTTCGGAGGAGTCAGTCACCAACCTAATAAATACTTAAATTAACACGCGATTATTTTCATACAATTGCTTTCCACAAAGATAGGGAGAAGCATTTACCGAAAAGTCTCAATCATACACCCCAATCGTCTCAATCATACACCCCAATCGTATTTTTTTTTAAATTGCCTATTGAAAACACACGATGAGAAAAAATTTTAGAAAAAACGGCAATTGAAATGAGATTTTTCTATTGCCGTTTTTTGAAATTGCACAACGCATTCTATTTTATTTTTGTGAATAAAACCATATCATTTCTTCACCGCGTCTAAAATATTTTTACCGGCAGCTTTGATATAAGGTGTTCTATCGTAGAAAGTGATAATGCGGTCAATCAATTTGCTATCGTTGAAATGCAATACAGTATTCCTTCTTACGCTAACAGAATTTCCGTTATTATAGATTGTATTAAATGTTGCATAAGAAAACACTTGATAACCGCTCAAAGCACCCGCGTTCAATTTTTTATTAACTTTAAGCGGAATTGTATTAAATGCGCTCAAAGTACTCGTTTTAATGCCACTACTAATCCGAGAATCTTTCTGCCATTTAACGACTGCCGGTTTACCAATAAATTTAGTGCGTGTGTTTTGATCGCCATCGGGGTAGTAAAATTCTACGTCGTCTGCAAGCATTGTCGCCCACCCATCAATATCATTGGCAGCAGATTTTTGAAGTGCTGCTTCGGCAAGTGTGGCGTACTCTTGCGGTGCAATTTCAATATCGGGTACTGCGGCGGCAGCTACTGCCGGTTTAGCGGCTTCCGACTTGGTGTCGGTGGCGGCAGGTGCGTTACAACTTGTAACGGTGAGTGCTATAGCAGCACAAGAGAAAATAAAAAAACTTCTGACATTTGACATTTGGAACATTGTAATTAAATTTAAAAAAGTGAAAAAAATTTGTTTTTGTTCGGAAATCGTTTTTATTCGGTTATTTGGTGCCGTTCTAAAATTTGATTTCTTATGGCTTTATTTAATTTTCCCGGTGCAAAGTTGAGATAAATATTTTTATAAAAAGTCTCATTTATACACCTCAATCGTCTCAATCATACATCCCAATCGTATTTTATTTATTTTTCGGTTTTTATTTTTTGCATTTCATGAAATTTTTCACGCGAATTTTTTTTTTAATTTTTTCACGCGAATCTTTTTTTAATTTTTTTCGCGTGAATTTTTTTTTAGAAATAAAAAACCGCACGAAAAAAATATTTTTCCGTGCGGTTTAATTTTAAAAAGTTCGAAATCTAAAATCCAAAATCCAAAATCAATTCAAGTATTCCGACGGTGATTTGCCGAAACGCTCTTTAAATTGTTCAGAAAAATATTGTATTTTCTGAATGCCTATAGCTGCAGCAACTGCTTTCACACTATTGACACTGCGATGTTCGAGCAATTGGCGGGCATGATTAAATCTAATTTCTTGAAGAAATTGACGCGGTGTTAAACCCGTTAAGATATGAACGCGGCGAAAAAATTGTGCGCGACTGATGTGCATCATATCTGCAACAGTTTCGAGGGATAAATTGTAATCGCCGATATGTTTATGAACGGTGTTTTTCAATGACTCTAACCATTCCGCATCTTCCGGATTGCCGATTAATTTGTCCGACGATTCATTTGTTTTTTCGGCATCGGCATTTGTTAGGACATACTCTTCGCGGAGTTGTTTTCTGACGGCAGCGTTTTGTAAAAGATTTTTTATCCGAGCAAAAAGTTCTGCTTCTTCAAACGGTTTCGTCAAATAATCATCAACGCCGATGCGCAATGCTTTTAATTTATCTTGCATCTCCGCTCGTGCCGTCAACATCACAAGCGGTATGGCATGTAAACG
>JAYTIA010000136.1:0-5946 GCA_043732145.1 Saprospiraceae bacterium | reverse complement strand
TTACGGGTGCAAAATTGGGGATAAAAATTGATTTTTTTAGAAGTTTTGATAAAATAAAACAAAATCTAAACTACCGTTCTACTAATAATTTATTTATCAACGCATACTGCAAAAGCATAATCGTTTTTCCGTCTTTTATTTCGCCGGTTTCTATCATTCTTAACGCTTTTTTGAAGGACAGTTCTAAAACTTCTATTTCTTCCGTTTCTGCTTCAATACCACCGCCATTGTGTATTTTCATATCGTTGGTGTACTCGGCAACAAAAAAATAAATAATTTCAGTAAGCGAGCCCGGTGACATATAGGCTTCCATTACTTTACGCACTTCAGTTACTTTAAATCCTGTTTCTTCTTCAGTTTCTCTTTTAATGCAGTCTTCCGGATTATCTTTATCCAATAAACCCGCACAGGCTTCAATCAACATTCCTGTTTCATTGCCGTTGACGAAAGTAGGCATACGAAATTGGTTGGTAAGAATCACTGTTTTAGATTTTTTATTATAAAGCAGTATCGTTGCACCATTACCTCTGTCATATACTTCGCGGTGTTGCGTTTCATAATTACCGTCTTTTTTCTTATAATCAAAAGTGTATTTGTGAAGTACGTACCAATTGTTTGAAAGTAATTTCTTTTCTACGTTTTTAATTCTACCCTCCATAAAAGTAATGTCCTGTTATTGTGCATAAAAAAAAGATAATCGGAAAAATTCTTGAGCTCTGCCGATATTTTATACGATTAAATATTATAAAACCCGAATAAATAATTTGAAAACCATTTGAACGATTTTGTTGATGCAATATGTGGTAAAATGTTCTGTATTACCAAACGCCCATTAAAATTTATGCTGTAACTTTGCGTCTCGATTTAACCGAACTTTCATAAAGTTTAGTTGTTTTATTTGTATAGATTCGAGATAAAGTTAATCATTAGTCATTGATAAAATATGGACAGCAGACACATACCGGTTGGAATTTTAGAAAATGTGCAAGAAAATCTAAATCGCAACGGTTTTCTAAATATCGAAGTTGATCCGAATTTAGATTTAGTTGAAGAAATCCGCAAACTGAAAAAAGAAAAAAATGCGGTAATTTTGGCTCATTATTACCAAGAAAGTGAAATTCAAGACGTAGCGGATTATATCGGCGACAGTTTGCAATTGTCTCAACAAGCTGCAAAAACCGACGCAGATATGATTGTTTTCGCAGGCGTACATTTTATGGCGGAAACGGCAAAAATGTTGTCGCCGCAAAAAAAAGTATTATTGCCGGATTTAAAAGCCGGTTGTTCTTTGGCAGATTCCGCTCCCGCGCCACTTTTTAGAAAATTTAAAGAAAAATATCCGGATCATATCGTTGTGAGCTATATTAATTGTACGGCTGAATTAAAAACATTGACGGATATTTGTTGTACGTCGTCTAACGCAGTTCAAATTATTGAAAGTATTCCGAAAGACAGACCGATTATTTTTGCGCCGGATAAAAATTTAGGTGCGTATCTCGTCAAAAAAACCGGTCGCGATATGGTTTTGTGGAATGGCGCGTGTCAAGTTCACGAAATTTTTTCCAACGAAAAAATTACTAAATTGATGCACCGACATCCTGAAGCCTTACTCATTGCACATCCGGAATGCGAAGAACACATTTTAGATAAAGCGCATTATATCGGTTCAACCAGTGGCTTATTGTCTTTTGTTCAAAAAAGTAAAGCTAAAGAATTTATTGTAGCGACAGAATCCGGTATTTTGCACCAAATGCAATTGAAAGCACCCGATAAAATTTATTATCCGGCACCACCGACAAATTCGTGCGCGTGCAACGATTGTCCGCACATGAAGCGCAACACCATGGAAAAACTTTATTTGTGTATGAAATACGAATTGCCGGAAATCATTTTACCGGAGTGGATTATTAAAGAAGGCAGGGCTTCAATTGACAGAATGTTAGAAATTTCAGCAAAAGCAGGACTTTAAAATGGTTGACGGTTGATGGATAATTAAAAAGAGAAATCTTTTTTGCATACTCTCGTTTTAACCATCAACCGTCAACCGACAACCAATATTTACGTTAATCCGAAAATTTTGGCGTATTTCATCAATTCGCCCGGATTAGAGACTTTTATTTTACCGAACATAAAAGCTGTCATTGGATTTTCTTCTCCTTTGACGATTTTCATAAGCGTATCACCTTTAACGGTGACAAGACATTTAGCATCGCCTACCAAACCATCTTCTACTTCCAATTTACCGTTTTCGATTTTCACGGTTTTTTGTCCGCCATTTTCGCCGCCAATGTCGAAATGAAAAACGGTATTGTGTCCGGCAATAGCATCTGAATTTATTTTCGATTTTAAATCGTCTATGAAAGTAAGGGCATCCATTTTTTTAAATTAGAATAAAAAATTAAGAAATTAGCTACGAACTTTTAGCTTTGAGTTGGATATAGATTTTTACTTCTGATAAACTAATAGCTAAAAGCTTATAACTCATAGCTTATAGCTTTTAACTGACTGAACGGTGATTTTGATTTTTCTAAAACCTTTATTTCATCACCAACTTTTATTGTGCCATCGCCTTGATGCAAAAGATTTTGTCCAAAATAAACTTTATTATTGTGTACACGATAACGCGCCATAGTGCGTGTAGGTTCTTTTCCTGTTACACCTGTTTCCTGATTTACAGTCGGAACAACGCAACGACCGCATAATTTTACACCGTAAAAATCAATATCATTTACGGAAAAATGCGACATCTCATCTTCGTCATGCGCATCACCTCCTGTAAAAACAATATTCGGACGAAAACGGTTCATTTTTATTTTTTCCGACAAAAGTTCATTCAATTTATCTAACGCCGCTTCACCTATAATTAAAGTCGGATAGCCGTCACTCAAGCTTGTGATTTCAGCATTTTTAGCGTACCGATTATCTACATAACGCAAAGATTTTTCAGGCATATACACTAACTTGCATTTTTCTTTCAGTATTTCCGAAAACCATTCATCTGCTTTTTTGCTCACAAATTGCGTTAAACAAACATCGTCAAATATGCGCGCTACAATTTCTTCCTGCGTTTCACACTTAAAGGGAATTAAAATACTTTCGCCTGTTTGTTTGTGTTCTACTTTCAAATGCGTTTCGCTCAGTGAAACTTGCAATAAAGCCAACTCATGATTTTCGCGTTGCGTTATAAATCTATTCTCTGCATCCACCAACATCCAACGACGGTCGTGTTGCAAGCCTTGTCGCGTCAGTTTCGCTTCTTGAACAGTAACGCCACCCAAAGATTTTATCGGATAAATATTTAGTTCGCTGATTTTGTACATTCGTTATTTATTATTCTTTATTCGTTATTTCGGGAAAGTTTAGTTAACAATTAACCATTAATCATTATTTTCATCCTCCCGCTTTTTTAGTTTGCAAAAAACCTTCCGTGACGAGAAATGCTAATACTTTATCTCTGAAATCTCCTTGTAGAATAATTTCATTGTCTTTTACGGTACCGCCGCAACCACATTTTGTTTTCAATATTTTGCCGAGAACTTCGAGTGTATCTTCTTTACCGATAAAACCGCGTACAACAGTTGCCGTTTTATTCCCTTTCAAGCGCTCGAGATGCAAACGCAATTTTTGTTGCCCCGGTTTTATATCTTCCGATTCTTCATTCATTTCTTCCGGTTGCCAATCCGGATTTGTTGAATAGACAATAGCATTGCCCGATACATTTTGATTTTTTTTCACAACTAAATTTTTTAGAAAAAAGTTTAGATGCAAAATTAGTTTTTGTTTTCGGTTAATCAAAAATTAAAATCATTTTTAAACTACAAAATTAAAATCAAATAGAATTATTAAAAACCAAAAAAAAATCGTGTCGAGAAAGTTTCTCGACACGATTTTTTATTTTAAAAATTTACTATTAATCATTAACCATTAACCATTAAAACACTGCGTTTCACAAACGCCGTCAACTCTGCACCTTTTAACATGCCTTGCGATACGAGTGCTAAATCGTAGAGATATTTTGCTAAATCGGTTTGCGATTCTCCGGTTTCGTGCAAAAGTTTTTGCGCTACTAACGGGTGATTAGTATTCACAACCACATCAAAACTGTCCGGCATTTCGCCTAAGTTCATACCTTGAAACTGACGCATCTCGCTCATGCGGCGCATAAATTCGTTGCGTGTGATTTGCACGGGTGCGTCGTCGGCAGAAAGTGGTTTTAAGACGACATTAGAAAATGCGCCGGCTTTTTTTACAAACGGTTCAAAAATACTTTTTACGGTTGTTTCTTCACTTTCACTCAATACCGAAACTTTTTTCTCGTCTTTGTGCACCAAATTATCAACAGTATCGGCATCAACGCGGACGAAAGTTAAAGTCGGATCTTTGTACTCCACGCTTTGCATAAAATGATTATCAATCACACTGTCCATTTCCAAAACGACATAACCATGCGCTTTTGCCGATTCAATTTGCGCGTGTTGTTGTTGCGGGTTGTTGGTGTAAATTAAACACAAACGATTGCTTTTGTCGGTTTGATTGACTTTAATTTTTTCTTTTAATTCACCGAGCGTGAAAAATTCGCCGTCAGTTGTTTTATACAAAGCGAACTCCGTTGCTTTTTCATTGAATTTTTCTTCACTCAACATACCATATTTTACAAATACGCTCGTATCAATCCATTTGTCCGTAAAATTTTGTCTGTCTTTTTTGAACATATCCGACAATTTGTCAGATACTTTTTTGGTGATGTACGTTGTAATTTTTTTAACTTCCCTATCACTTTGCAAATAAGAACGCGAAACATTCAAAGGAATATCCGGCGAATCAATTACACCGTGCAGTAAAGTTAAAAATTCCGGTAAAATTTCTTTTACATCGTCGGTCACAAAAACTTGATTGCTGTACAATTGTACTTTATTTTTTTGCGCCTCCAAAGCATTAGCTACTTTCGGAAAATATAAAATACCGGTGAGATTGAAAGGATAATCAATGTTCAAATGAATCCAAAACAACGGAGGTGTGCTGTACGGATACAGTTCGTTGTAAAAATTTTTATAGTCTTCATCCGTCAATTCGCTCGGCGATTTTTTCCATAGCGGATTCGGATTATTGATAATATTCGGAACTATTTCTTCTTTTTTATCAATGCCGTCGCCAACTTCTTCCGATTTTGTACCGAATTGAATTTTTATCGGCAAAAATTTACAATATTTTTCTAAAAGCGATTCGATTTTGCTTTCTTCCAAATATTCCAAAGCATCATCGCTGATGTGCAAAATAACATCTGTTCCGCGTTCCGTTTTTTCTGTTTCGCCAATTGAATATTCAGGTGTACCATCACAAACCCAACGCACTGCTGGTTCATCCTTATATGATTTTGAAATAACTTCCACCTCACTCGACACCATGAACGCCGAATAAAATCCGAGACCGAAATGCCCGATGATATTACCTTCTTTATATTTTTCCATGAACTCCGTTGCGCTCGAAAAAGCCACTTCGCTCAAGTATCTTTTTGCTTCGTCCGCCGTTAAACCGATTCCTTTATCGCTGATAGTAATTGTTTTTGCCGGTTTGTCGAGTTTAATTTGAATCGTCGTATCACCAATTTCGCCACTCACATCGCCGCGTTTGGAGAGGGTGATAAGTTTTGAAGTCGCGTCGGTCGCATTAGATACCAATTCGCGCAAAAAAATTTCTTGATCGGAATAAAGAAATTTCTTGATGATCGGAAAAATGTTTTCTGTTTGTACTGAGATATTACCTTTTGTCATTTTATTTTTATTTGAAATGTTGAATTGAAAATTATCATGTAGGGACAGGTCGCGACCTGTCAGTACATGATAAGTTTCAATTCAACATTTCAAAAGCAGTGCCATGTGATTTTATGTGACAAAATGTCTGAACGTTTAATTTAGAATTGTTCATGTAGGGACAGGTCGCGACCTG
>JAYTIA010000135.1:0-2212 GCA_043732145.1 Saprospiraceae bacterium | reverse complement strand
GCGTTAAGCTCACGGGAATATGAGCGGGGACGAAACAATAAATTAATTGTCAATTGTTAACCGGCAATTGTCAACCGAATAAGTCGTTTCTCGCCGATTGTGTTTACGGTTCGATTTTTATTAAAAAAAAATAATCACAAATCCATTTTTGATGAAACGATTTTCTCTTTCTTTCGCCTTATTAGTCGCGGCGATTCTTATTTTACAAACGGCTTGCAAACCGGCTGATGATACTTTAGCCGTTGATAGTTACACCAAAGGTGTTTACATTACCAACGAAGGCAAATTTCCGAACGGTACGGGCGATGTTTCTTTTTACAATCGCAATATCGGCGGCATTACAACCGATATTTATGCAAAAGCGAATAGTGGTGCGGCAGCCGGCAATATTGTTCAATCCATGACTTATTTGAACAGAGATACCGCCTTTGTAGTCGTGAACAATGCCAATAAAATTTTGATGGTGAATCCGCGCACGTTTCAAGTATTCGATTCTATCAAATGTTCTTATCCGCGTTACGTTCATATCATTAACGCGACACGCGGGTATGTAACGTCTTGGTTACCCGGCTCAAAAGTAACAGATTCTGTTTTTGTACTGAATTTCAATACAAAAACTTTTTTAAAAGCTATTCCGATACAAGGTGTTGGTCCGGACGAAATTTTGGCTTACGGTTACAAGCATTATGTTGTCAATAATGGCGGCTTTGATTATGTAAAAGGCGATTCTACTGTTACAGTTATTGATGCATCGAATGTTTATGCCGATTCGGTTTTGACGAAAATAAAAGTAGGCCCTGCACCGAATAGTATTGTGAGTGATGCGAACGGCGATATTTGGGTATTGTGCAGCAACTATTACGGCGGCGGCAGCGGCAAATTGGTTCAAATTAAAAATGATGTTGTCGTCGCTCAATATGCTGTGCCGAACGGTGCTTCAAATTTGACAACCGATGCGACTGACACTAATTTATATTTCTTAGTTGGTAATCAAATTTATACAAAAAATTTATTGAATTTCAGTACCAATCCGCCGCAAATATTTATGTCTCAATCTTATTTTGTAGCTTTGTACGGTTTAGCATTCGATCCGACTTCCGGTTATATGTATTGCACAGATGCCAAAGATTTTGCTTCACGCGGTTCCCTTTATATTTTCAACGCCGGTACGAAAACTTTGATAGATTCTGTTAAAGTTGGCGTAGCACCAAGTAATTTTTATTTTAACTGATGTTAAATGGACGATATACAATGGACGATAGAAAATATTATCCATTGTCTATTGTCTATTGTCTATTTGTCCTAAATATGAAATTTGCAGTTATAGTTTTTCCCGGTTCTAATTGTGATGACGATATGATGTACGTTTTAGGAGATGTATTTCATCAAAACGTCGTGAAAGTTTGGCACAAAGAAACTATTTTGCCGGAAGTAGATGCCGTGATTTTACCCGGCGGATTTAGTTACGGTGATTATTTGCGGAGCGGTGCTATTGCGCGATTTTCACCGATTATGCAAGAAGTAATAAAATTTGCTAACACCGGCGGTTATGTTTTCGGTATTTGCAACGGCTTTCAAATTTTGTGTGAAGCCCAACTTTTGCCGGGTGCTTTATTGAACAATGCCGGCAGAAAATTTATCGGAAAAAATATTTACATAAAACCGGCAACACCCACTTCTTTATTGACAACGGGATACGAGAATGTTATAAAAATACCCATCGCACACGCCGACGGCAGATATTATGCCGATAAACCGACGTTAGAGGGGATGCAAATAAATAATCAAATTTTATTTTACTATTGCGATGAAAACGGTGAAGTTACCGAACGCAGTAATCCAAACGGTTCGCTTCTGAATATCGCCGGCATTTGCAACGCGCAACGCAATGTATTCGGTATGATGCCACATCCGGAACGCGCTTCCGAAAAAGAGTTGGGCAATACAGATGGGCGTTTAATTTTTGAAAGCTTTTTGAAGAATGCTTTATTGGTTAGTTAGTCAGTTAGTCGCATAATTCATCCATCTAAAATCGAATATCGCCGATGCCGTCCACAAAGTCACGTCCACAACTTACGACACCGCGTTTAATAATTCTCGGAGTAGCTGTTTTGCTCACTTTGATTATGTTATATTATTTGCGCAGCATCTTGACCTATGTACTTATAGCTTGGGTGATTTCGATGATCGGACGACCGGTAGTAAAATTTTT
>JAYTIA010000134.1:0-5956 GCA_043732145.1 Saprospiraceae bacterium | reverse complement strand
ATAAAACTTCTTTTTTATTCCAAATCCGCATCGTTTCTGCCGGACTTTTTGAAAAACCAAAATCGTTGGCGCGCGTGAACATTTGTTTGCCGCCGTCAACTGATCGCGCCATCAATAATTCTTCAGTACGCAAAACGCCCAAAGATTCGCGCAATTCCGATCCGATTAAATTTTGTCCGCCGTCACCGCGTGTAATTGAGAGATAGTTTGATTGCAATTTGCGTTCGTTCGCCATGTAAGAAATGAAGCGTTGGTTTTCATCGTCCGGATGCGCGGCGATATACAAAACTGAACCGACAACATTTAATTTTTTAATAGCGTCGTGAATTTCCGCGCTCGTCATTTTTTTTGGTGCGAGTTGCGCAGTTGCGTTTTGAAAAATAAATAAAGAAGCAAAGAGAAAAGTGGTATATTTCATTTTATAAAATTATGCTGCGAAGTTGCGAAAAAAATCTTTGAAACATACTAAACAGGTAAAGATAAAAAATATTGACTAATTTGTATCTTTAACCCAATTTATGTTACTTATGCTTAAATTAGGAATACTAAAAGAAAAGGCGAGCCTCAGCCCGCCTTGATGTTTTCACAACGGAAAAATCCTTATTGTGAATTGCTTCAAAATGTATGCACAAAACTAAAACTTTTTCTTCATAAAAAAACGAAAATGAAAAAAATTATTGGTATTGACGTTGGTACAAATTCAATCGGTTGGGCTTTTTCTTATGAAGACGATGATAATAATTCAGATTTAGTAGATGCCGGTGTGCGCATAGTTTCATCTGAAACAACTTATGCACGAGAGTTTGAAAAAGGGCAAGCCGTTACACTCAATGAGACACGGCGAACGAAACGCGGTATGCGTCGTACCTATCAACGTTATAAGCATCGCCGTTTGTTTCTCATTCAAGAGCTGACGCGATTGAATTTGTTGCCTCAAGTTGTTTTGAATCAACTTTCCGCACTTGAATTGTACGGATTGAGAGATAAAGCAGTGCGTGGTGAACAAGTTTCACTTGGAGAAATAGGACGGATGTTTTTACACCTCAATCAAAAAAGAGGATATAAAAGTAATCGCAAAGCAAATTCGGAAGAAAAACAATCGAATACAGAAGATATACAACAAGATGAAAACAAACCTGACAAGAAGAAAGGTTATCTCGACTTGATTAAAGATCGTGAAAAAACTATTGACAACGCGGGGTTAACTATTGGTCAATACTTCTATAGATTAATGCAAAACGCAGAAGACAAACCCGTGCGTGTCAAAAAAGAAATTTTTATGCGTGCGTCCTATATCGCCGAGTTCGATAAAATTTGGAAAGCTCAAAAAAAATATTATCCCGAAGTTTTGACTGACCACAATCTCAGAAGAATTCGCGATGAAATCATTTATTACCAACGGCGTTTAAAATCTCAAAAGCATTTAATCAGTAATTGTTCTTTTGAAAAAGGACATAAAGCAGCTCCGCGCAGTTCTCCTTTTTTTCAATCATTCAAAATTTGGCAACACATCAATAATATCAAAATCACGAATGTCGCGTTAGCCAACTCATCTACTTTATTCGGTCACGACTATGACCGATTTGGCGAACGTTTTCTGACGCTTGAAGAAAAGGAAAAATCTTTTGAGTTTTTAAATACAGTCAAAGACGTACCGGCAAAAACTTTCTTAAAAAAAATATTAAACCTGAATCCGAATGAAGGTTTCAATTTGAATTTTCCTAAACTTGAAGGTAATCCTATCAAAGCAAAAATTATCGGTGTTTTAGAAAAGCACAATTATAAAAATGCCGCTTTACTGAATTTTAATCCGCTTGCCATTGATGCCGATAAATCATTGTATTTCCGATTATGGCATTTGCTTTACAGCGTGGAAGAACCGGAGCATATCATCAAAAAATTAACTGACGCTCCTTTTAATTTCGATACCGGTTTAGCAAATGATTTAGTCAAAATAAATATGCCTGACGATTACGGCAGTCTTAGCGTTCGCGCAATGAAAAGATTATTACCGTATCTGATGCAAGGCATGATGTATGACAAAGCGCGTGAAGCCGTCGCCGCGATAAAAAATAAAGAAGGGAAAGAAAATCTAAAACATTATGCCGACCATAAATTACTGAAAACCGAGTTGATGGAACGAATACTTACTAATAAGATTGAAACATTGCGTAAAGGAGCGTTGCGTCAGCCGGTAGTAGAACAAATTGTGAATCAGGTTATTAACGTTGTAAACGCCATTATAAACAATCCGAATTATGGTATAACGGAACAAGATCAACAAGACGGTACTTTCGAAATGCGTGTCGAACTCGCAAGAGAATTGAGAAGTAACGCCAAACAACGCAATGATTCGACAAAACGTATCGGCGAAAATGAAAAAAATAATAAACGGATAGTTGAAGAATTGGAAAAGATAAATGTCCGTCCAACGAGTCGAAATATTGAAAAATATAAACTCTGGGAAGAACAAGGGAAAGTTTCGCCTTATACTTTCAAACCCATTGAACCGATACCTTTATCAAAATTGTTTGATTCAAATCTTTATGAAATCGAACACGTCATCCCGCGTTCGCGTTTTTTTGATGATTCGCTTCAAAACAAAGTAATAGCTGAAACGATTGAAAACAGAGATAAAGGAAACAGAACGGCTTGTGAATACATGGAAAGTAAAGGACAGTTACCAGCCTTTACAAAGTTTGTTAACGATACAAAATTTTCAAAAACGAAAAAAGAACGCCTTTTAGCTACCGAAATTCCTTCGGAGTTCGTCAATCGTCAATTGAAAGAAACGCAATACATTACGAAGTCTCTTGTAGAAAAACTGAAAGAAGTATCTCATAATGTTTGGGTGACGAGTGGATCTATTACCGAATATTTGAGAGATAAATGGGGACTCAATGATGTCATTAAAGATTTGAATTGGGAAGATTACAAAACGGCAGGACGTACGCACGAAGAAAACACCAAACACGGGAAAGTGCGTAAAATAGACGGTTGGAGCAAGCGCGAAGACCACCGTCATCACGCCGTGGATGCTGTTATCATTTCGTTTACAAGGCAAGGAATTATTCAATCGCTCAATTCTTTACACGCTCGAACAACCGGATAAGACAAAGCCGCAACTTATATAGAAGCTAAAGAACTCAGTCGCGATAAAATTGAGAAAATGAAACCGATGCCTCATTTAACGGAGCGCGTCAAAGAAATAATTTCCGGTATTTTAATATCGCATCGTCAAAAACGAAAAGTTTTAACTAAAGGAAAAAATGAAATAAAGAAAGGCAAAGAAATTATTCACACACAAATAACTGAAGTACCGCGCGGGCAACTACATAAAGAAAGTGTTTACGGTAAAATAAAACGATACGATGTGATTCCGATTAATGTTCGATTCAAAAAAGAAAACGTGAATTTGATCGCTAATGATTATGTAAAAGATTTAGTTCAAGTGCGTTTGGATGCTTACAACGGCGATCCTGCGGTAGCTTTTAAATCTTACGACAAAAATCCAATTTTATTGGATGAAAAAAAGCAAAGACCTTTATTGAAAGTGGCGATTTGGCGAGAAGAGTTCGTTAAAAAATATCCTATCGGCGGGTTTAAATTGAAAGATTTGGAAGACGTTATTGATGCTCATATCAGAGAAAAAATAAAACAAAGACTTGAAGCGAACGACGATGACCCAAAAAAAGCATTTAAAGAGCCGCTTTATTTTGATGACGCACAAATGCAACCGATTCTTACGGTAAGAGCTAAAGCAGGTTTATCCGATTTAGTGCCGCTGCATACGCAAGCCGGTACAAATAAAGAAATTGATTTTGTACAAATGGGCAGCAATCATCATTTAGCTATTTACCAAAAAGAAGACGGAACTAAAAAAGCAATCGCCGTTTCGTTTTGGGAAGCCGTTGAACGCGCAAGACAAAAGCAATCCGTTATACAAACGGAACATCCGGATTACGGCAACTTAATTCAAACTTACGCCATCAACGATATGTTTCTCATCGGTATTGACCCGACGGTAGATGTTTTTGAAAATAAAAATGCGGCTTTGGTGAGTAAGTATTTATATCGAGTTCAGACTTCGTCTGCAGAATCCTCCGTAACTATAGATTTAAAGTTCAGACATCATCTTGAAACTCAACTCAAAGATGACGAAACAAGTAAAAAACTCTTGAAATTTTGGAGGTTTAAAAGTATTGGTGCTTTAGACAAAGAAAAACCGATAAAGGTGCGTTTGAATAATTTAGGAAAAATAGAGCGTATTATTTAATTTTTTTTGTTCATTTGTTTTTTATTATCGTGATTAAAAACTTTTTAAAAAGGATGTCCATATCGGCATCCTTTCTTTTTTTAAAACGCAACATTTGTTTTCCTGTTACGTAAGCCCAATATTGAAACTATAATTTAGTCATTATACACAATACAACCGATGATAAAACGCATTCTTTATTTCGGTAACCCTACTTATCTTAAAATCAAAGACAATCAATTAGTCATCGAACTACCCGAAACGAAACAAATCCATTCGGCACCCATCGAAGACATCGGTGTTATCGTTTTGGATAATCCTCAAATAACACTGACGCATACTGTCATTTCACGTCTGCTCGAAAACAATACATCCATTATTACTTGCGACGATAAACATTTGCCTACCGGTATGATGTTGCCTTTAGAAGGTCACTCTATGCAGTCCGAAAGATTTAAGCATCAAATTGAAGCGACGGAACCTTTAAAAAAACAACTTTGGCAACAAACTATTGTGGCTAAAATAAAAAATCAAGCGGGTTTGCTTAAATATGCCGGACACGATACCAAACCTATGCTGCTTTGGAGCAGAGATGTAAAAACCGGCGACAGTGAAAACCACGAAGCACGTGCGGCAGCTTACTATTGGCAACGTTTATTCAATTTCAGAATAGAATTTTTTTATCGCGAGCGTTTCGGCGCGCCACCCAACAATTTACTCAACTATGGTTACGCCATATTGCGAGGCATTGTAGCGCGTGGATTAGTTGCTTCGGGTATGTTGCCGACTATGGGCATTCATCACCACAACAAATACAACGCCTATTGTCTTGCCGACGATATTATGGAGCCGTACCGTCCTTTCGTGGATAAATTGGTTTTAGATATGCTTGCTTTGGAGATGCCTTTTGAAGAAATCGGTAAAGAGCACAAGCAAATGCTTTTGGGTATCGGTGTGATGGATATTGCTTTCGATAATAAAACAAGCCCATTAATGGTCGGACTTCAAACCACTACCGCTTCATTAGCAAAATGTTATGCTGGTGAGACCCGTAAATTAATTTATCCTTCATTAATTTAACACTCAATCGCATTGATTATGGAAAATGCGCTTAACGCTTATCGAATCATGTGGGTATTTGTATTTTTTGATTTACCGACCTTGACCAAACAAGAAAGGGCAGATCAAGCCAAGTTTAGAAAAAACTTGATGAAAGAAGGTTTTCAAATGTTTCAGTTGTCCATTTATGCACGCCACTCGGCGAGCAGAGAAAATGCTGAAGTATATATCAGGCGTATTAAATCATTTTTACCCGACAAAGGCACAATAGCTATAATGACTATCACCGACAAACAATTTGGTGATATCGCGATTTATTATGGTAAAAAAATCGCACCTCCGCCCATTGGTTCACCGCGCCAATTGGAACTGTTCTGATAAACATATTAAGTAGAGAGAGTATGACCGGAAATAAAAAAAGGCTGTTTAAGTGTAAAATAATACACCTAACAACCTTTTTTTTGTTTGAAAAGATAGACCTAAATAATTCATAATCAATTAATTATAAAGAGGTCTATTGAAAGCGACATGTCAAAGATACATTTTGAAAGCAATTCACAACGGATTACCAAGACTATTGAGTACCGTAACAATTGAAAGCGACATGTCAAAGATACATTTTGAAAGCAATTCACAACGTCA
>JAYTIA010000133.1:0-5973 GCA_043732145.1 Saprospiraceae bacterium | reverse complement strand
CGCCCATCGCTTTATTATAAATGCGTTTATGGGCATCGAAAGGGAAAAATGTACACCAATCCGCTTTCACCAATAAAGGCGCACCTAATTCGCCGCTTTGAATAACGGCTAAAGCTTTTTTAAAACCCGGCACAAAACACGTCCACATCGCCTCCATTAAAAATACTTTTTTTTCTTGAGCTTTATCAATCATCATTTGCACTTCTTTTTTATTGAGTGCAAAAGGTTTTTCGCACAATACAGCGATGCCGCGTTCCAAGCACATCAAAGTATTGGAGCAATGTTGCTCGTTTGTAGTGGCAATGTAAACTGCATCTAAATTCGGGCAATCTAAAATTGCGTTGTAGTTGCCGTAAAAATTCGAAATACTATGTTTTTCAGCAAATGTTTTTGCGCGACTTAAATCTGTAGAAGCAATTGCGATAAGCTGCGCATCGGCAACTAATTTTATGTCGTCGGCAAATTTACCGGCAATATGTCCCGCGCCGATAATGCCCCAATTGATGATGCGTTTTTTCATAAGTTGATTTGATGAATGCTTTTTTTGTTTAGATTCGAGCGTTAAATAGTTAGATTTATAGGCGATGTTCCCGCTTTGTGGGAACATCGCCCCAATAAAATTCTTTTACCGGCGAAGCCGGCAATTATTATTAATTAATTCTTCTTTGGTTACTTATAGCTTACAACTTACAATTTATAACTCAACTAAACGATGCCTTCTCGAATTAAATCGTGCAAATGAATCATACCTACGTATTTTTTTTCTTTTAAGACTATAAGTTGAGAAATACTCCGCTGTTGCATCAATTTCAAAGCATCAACCGCCAATGCGTTGGCATCAATTGTTTTTGGATTTTCGGACATTAATGTTTGTGCTGTGGCATTTCTTAAATCATTATTTTTTTGTAAATGCCGACGCAAATCGCCGTCTGTAACGATGCCGACGAGTTCGTTTTTTTCGTTCATCACTGCCGTTGCGCCGAGCCGTTTTGTTGTCATTTCTAAAATCGTGTCGTGCAAATTTGTTTTAAAAGATACGCTTGGTACCGCGTTCCGAGAATATATATCGCGGACACGCCAATACAATTGTTTGCCCAGCGTTCCGCCGGGATGTATTTGCGCAAAATGTGCCGACGAAAATCCTTTTAATTCTAAAAGTGCAACAGCAATTGCATCTCCCATGACGATTTGTGCGGTAGTAGATGCTGTGGGTGCTAAATTGTTCGGATCTGCTTCTTGTGCGATGGAAGTATGAATTATAAAATCGGAATTTATACCCAAAAAAGATTTTTCGTTAGCAGTCATTCCAATAAGTTTATTACCGAAATTTTTCAAGAGCGGTATTAAAACTTTCAATTCCGAAGTTTCACCACTTTTTGAAAGAAGTAATACAACATCATCGGATTGAACAATGCCCAGATCGCCGTGAATCGCATCGCCGGCGTGCATAAAAACTGCCGGTGTTCCGGTAGAATTAAACGTTGCCACGATTTTTTGTGCCACAATCGCGCTTTTACCGATGCCCGAAACAATGACTCTGCCTTTCGACGCGTAAATATGTTTAATAACATTTACGAAATCCGCGTTGATGCTTTGCGATAAATTTTGTAGCGTCGTTATCTCGATTTCTAAAGTTCTTAATGCAGAAGCTATTATTCTATCATTCATGTTTTTTAAATTTTCTCACGTTTTTATAAAGACAGATTGCGACGTGTCTCACAAAAACTTATTTTCTCTCATAGTTACTGAATTATTCATTGTACCACGTACAACTCCTCGACAATTTTTTGCGCCGCAAGTACACTCAAACGTTTCTGCTTCTGAATCTAAAAATTCGGCGTAATCGAGCGTAAGTTCTTCGTCTTTTTTGATGATGCGCGTTGCCACCACATTCAAACCGTCGTATTTTGTATTCGCATCGCACGAATGATTTTGCGGCGACCATTCCGCCGGATTATTATCCCAGAGCAAATATACTTCATTGCTTACCGGATAAGCGTAGCGTTTGAAATCAATTATTTGTTCTTTTGACCAATGTTTTTGAATGTATCTTTTTGTCGCCATGCGCTGCGCTTTTTCTTCACCCTGAAAAACGATATCGCCTTTTTTTATTTTATCAACTGCATAAATACCATAACCCGATACCGAATTTTGTCTGCGCTCATACTTTTTTTGTTTTCTTTTATGCCTTTCTATGCCTTCTTTAATCATTTGTTTTAAAAAACGCGCATAACCGATACCGTCATACTCCAAAATAAAATCGGCAGAACCGCGCCACTCATTTTCATAAAAAAGGGAGCAAGCGAAATTGGCTTCCAAAAAATACAAGCGGTTATCGGCATCTAAACGAAAATCCATACGCGCATATCCGACACCGTTGAATGCTTGAAAAATCCGTTGGGTTGCGTCGCGTACACGTTTATCTAAAATGGCATTGTTAATCGCTACATAACTTCCCGGACTTGTTTCTTCAATTTTAAGTTTGTAAGTTTTGAAAGAATAACCTTCCGGAAAACTATACTCAATGGATTTATAAGTTTTGTATTTTTTTTCGCCGTCTGCAATCACTAAACAAGTGAGTTCGCGTCCGGCAATATAATTTTCGATGAGCAGTTCGTCGTATTCCGGCAAAAATTTTTCTACTTGTTTGCGCAAATCTTCGGCGTTATATACCAATGATTTATCGTCAATACCGAGACTATCACCTGCTTTCGCCGGTTTGACGAACATCGGAAATTTTAAATTTTTTAGCGCATTTTCTATTTCTTTATCATTCTTTACGACGACATAATCCGGTGTCAAGACATTTTCGCAATATGCCACGTATTTCATTAAAGTTTTTGGTGGGTCATACAAATTCGCATTCGGTCCCGTATAAGGTAAATTTAAAAGTTCAAGACTGTGTATGACATCAATCGAAGGAATTTCCCATTCCAAATACGCTTCGCACAGATTGATAAAAATATCAAAATTTTGTCTGGTTGCCGCTTTTAGTTGTTTGTAAGTTGTGAGTTTATTGAGCGTAATATAATGCACATCATCATTAGGCAACCATTGTGATAAGTTTCTATAAGGTGCGTAATTTTTGTACGAATTATCGGTTGTGCTGTAATCCGGTTGCAGAACTGCAATTTTCATTTTAAAAAGTTGGTTCTAAATTTATTTCGCGTTCTTTATCCAAACTTCAATAACTTCTGCCCACGCATCAAATCTTCGAGACTTTCGCGTTCTTTTATCAAATAATCTTTTCCGTCGTAAATCAAAACTTCCGGCGGACGCAAACGCGCATTGTAGTTGGATGACATCGAAAAACTATAAGCACCGGCGTTGCAAATTGCTAAAATATCGCCTTCTTTCACAGTAGCTAATAATCTGTCTTCGGCAAAATTATCTGTTTCGCAAATATAACCGACAATATTATAAGTATGTTTTTCCGTGACCGGCGTTTTAGAAACGTTGATGATTTCGTGATACGAATCGTACATCATCGGACGAATCAAATGATTAAGCCCCGTATCCATGCCGACAAAAGATAAACTCGGATTGTGTTTCACGACATTTGCACGCGCCAACAAATAACCGCATTGCGCGACCAAAAATTTGCCGGGTTCTAATACCAAAGTCAAATCACGTCCGTATTCTTTACAAAAACTATTGAAACGCGCCGTGATTTCTCTACCGAGCTTCATAATATCCACTTCTTTATCTTCGGGTTTGTACGGCGTTTTAAATCCGCCGCCTAAATCAATATGTTCTAAATCAGGAAAATTTTTGGCGGCAGCGAAAATAATTTCAGCAACTTCCAAAAAAGTTGAAGCATCTTTAATTTCCGAACCTGTGTGTTGATGCAAACCGTCAATTTTAATTTCGGTTTGTTGCATCGTTTTCACAACATCATCTAATTGATGAATGGAAATACCGAATTTAGAACGATCGTGCGCCGTCGAAATTTTAAAATTACCGCCGGCTTTTACGTGCGGATTCATGCGCAAACCGACCGGAACTGAACCGGCATATTTTTCGCCAAATTTTTTCATTAACGGAATAGAATCGAGATGAATATGCACACCGATTTTAACAGCTTCTTCAATTTCACTCCAACGAACACCGCTCGGCGTATATCCGATTTGATGCGGCGTAAATCCAACTTTTAATGCTAATTTCACTTCTTCAATGCTTACGGTATCAACACAAGAACCTAGATTGTGCAAAAAACTTAACACAGATAAATTAGATAAGGCTTTCATGGCATAATTAATCCGCAAACGCGGCGCATCTTTATAAGCTGCCGTGAGTTTTTTATATTGTCGTTCAATAATTGCCGCATCATAGACATAAAGCGGCGAATCATATTTTTTACATAAATCAATCGGATTAATGCCTTGTATCTCGTAATTTGTACCGTTAAAATTCATTTATCTTGGAATAAACTCCGGCATTTAATCCGGAGTGAAAAAAACACAAATATACACATCCAAAACTTTTGCTTTTGCATCTATCATTAAAACTAAATAAATTATTTAATTGATTTCCGTCGTCTGTTGGCTTTTGTCCCTTATTTAATTATTTATGACCGAAGAACATCTCATTGAACTTTGCCGACAATTCAATCCGAAAGCACAAAAAATGCTTTACGATAAATTTGCACCCAAAATGTTGGGTGTGTGTCGCCGTTATGTGCGCAACAGAGATGACGCGGAAGATGTTTTGATTGAAAGTATGTTCAAAGTTTTTGAAAAAATGGAAACTTTTAAAAATGAAGGCAGTTTTGAAGGTTGGATAAGACGTATTGTTGTGAATGAAACGCTGATGTTCTTGCGCAAAAAACGTTTGCTGACGATGGAATTAGACGTGTCTGAATTAAATTCATTAGATTTGAGTGAAAATATAACTGTTGATGACGATTTCGCAGTGGCAGATATTATGCGTGTTTTAGAAACTTTGCCGCATGGTTACAAAACTGTTTTCAATTTGTACGTGATTGATGGGTTTAAACACATAGAAATTGCAGAGATGCTTAACATTAGTGTCAATACATCTAAATCGCAATTGATTTTAGCAAAAAAAAGATTGCAAACTGAATTAATTAAGTTAACGAATTAACAAACAATGGATGATTCTTTCGATAAACTAAACGATAAACTACGCCAAGCCGATGATACTTACATCGAAACGCCAAGCGTTGAAACGTGGACACGTTTAGAAAAAAAACTTGTCGTAGAGCGCAAAAGACGTAAACACAACTCATTGTTCAGCACGGACACTATGCGCAAGGACGTGATGCAGCGCGTTTCTACTATTATTCTTTTGCTTTTAGTTTGTATAACAGCCGGTTGGTTTATTATTCATGAGAAAACTTTGCGCGAAAAGTCGCAGAAAGAATTTGTAGCGTTAAAAAATTTACAGGGTGTATGGGAATGTCGTGACGGAAAAACGATTGATGTCATTCATTGGCAACTCATCAACGATTCTTGTTTGCAAGCGACTCAAATTATTTTTTTTGAAAACGAAAAAAATAATTTATCTGAAGAAAAATTTTCAATCACACACACAGAAAAAAATAATTTTTTATTTTTTGAAAAAAATAATTTAGTTTCTGAAAATAGTTTTTTTCAAAATAATTTTTCAAAAAAATTTATTTTCAAATCAAAAGAAAAAAAAATAATTGAAATACAAGTTGATAGCATTAATAAAAATTTTTTACTGAAGGTTGATAATGGTTTAGTATTTTTGTACCGCAAAAAATTTTAGTCGCGTTTGGTTTCTGAAAATTCTGATTCAGAAACCAATAACGCATAACTAATAACGGATAACGGATAACCAAACATTGAACGACAAAGAAATTTTATTAGCTTTCATCGCTTTATACTTGCTCGGTACTTTAGCAATCGGTTGGTGGGCATCACGTTTTGTAAAAACAACGAGTGATTTTATCACTGCAAGTCGGCAAATGCCGATGATGATTGTAGTGAC